>CANRBU010000020.1 GCA_947628925.1 uncultured Clostridia bacterium
CTTTTCTTAAGTTTTCTATCATAACTTTTATCATTCCTTTCTATTTTTCACAATCACATAACCTTTTTTTATATTATATACGGAAAAAAAATTTTTTTCAATAGAAATTGCCTTGAATTATTACATTTTTTTCACAAAATTTTCACATAATTATTGTATTGTAATTATAAATTAGTTATGGTACAATGTACTATATAAAGTAGGAGGTATTTTCAATGGAAGAAAATGAAAACAAAAAATCTAATTTTAAAACAGTAACAGCATCTAATCCATACAATGTTAAGAAAACTAGCTCTGGTTTTGGTCAAAGTGTTGTTTTACCATTTTTTAGCGGTGTATTAGGATGTGCGGTTGTAATTGGAACATGTTTTGGTGTGCCTTCAATTCGCTCAAAAATTTTAAATAATACATCCAATATATCAAATAATACAAATTCTAGTCAAACTTCAAAGGCAGAAGGATATGTTTCTCAGGTAAATTTAACAAATTACTCTGATACTGCAGTTTATGCAGCAAATAAAATTCTACCTTCAATTGTTGGAATTGAAATCGAATATACCGTTAACAATTCATTAATGCAAATGTTTGGTGCATCAGCTATGTCAACTGCTAAAGCATCTGGATCTGGAATTATTATAAGTGAAGATGGATATATTTTAACTAATAACCACGTTGTTGCTTCAGAATCTTCAAATTCTTATTATCAAGTTTCAGAAGCTAGTAAATTAACAGTTACTTTATTTAATGATGAAACAAAATATGATGCTAAAATTATAGGTAAAGATGAGCAAACAGATTTAGCAGTTATAAAAATTGAAAAAACTGGTTTATCTAAAGCTGAATTTGCAGATTCAGATTCTATAAAAGTTGGTGAATTTGCAATGGCAGTTGGTAACCCAATTGGTATGCAAAGTAGTGTAACATGTGGTATTGTTAGTGCTACAAACCGTAAAGTAACAGATTCTGATGGAAAACAATATACTTTAATTCAAACAGATGCTGCTATAAATTCTGGAAACAGTGGTGGTGCTTTAGTTAATGGTGAAGGAAAAGTTATTGGTATTAATACATTAAAAGTTTCAGGTACTGGAATTGAAGGTATGGGATTTGCTATTCCTATTAACTCTACAACTGATGTTACATCACAATTAATTCAATATAGCAAAGTTAAAAGACCTTATATTGGTATTACTGGTATTGATTTAACTGAATCTCTTGCAAAACAATATTCTCTACCTCTTAGTGAAGGTATATATGTTAAAACTGTTGAAGATTTTTCAAGTGCTGAAAAAGCTGGTTTAAAATCTGGCGATATAATTATTGAAGCTGATGGCACCAAAGTTACAAACATGGATGGTTTAAATAAAATTAAAAATTCTCATAAGATTGGTGATGAAATGAAATTAAAGATAAACCGCGACAAACAAGAAAAAGAAATTACACTTACTTTAGGAGAACAACCTTAATTAGAAATTTCACTTTCAGTTCACAGAATGGACAAAAACTATTGATATTATATAGTCAAATCAGAAAGAAAACTGGTTGATAAAACTATCCCCTTTTATTTTTTATTTTTAGCAAAAAAGAAGCTTAAAAAGCTTCTTTTTTCATTTAAAAACTATAATATTACAAAATCCATCTCACTAGTTAAAAAGTCATTTCCATAACTATATACTATATATAATTTTCCGTTCTTGATAAAAAATTGATTACTATTTTCTATTTTATAAATATCTGATTTACTATCTCTTACATAAATTCCATAACCTAATTCTTGTAAATTTTTTGAATTTTCCTCTTGTTTAACTATTTCTTGATTAATTTTTTCTTGTACTTGTTCCTTGTCATATTGTAAATCTTCAAGTAATTCTTCAAGATTAATTTCTTTTCTAGCTTTTAGGTCATATTGGAAAGTATCTATACTTGTTTGTTGTGCATGTGTTCCTTCTTTTAAGTTTGAACGAATTATTAAAAATAATATATCATTTTCTACATATGAGATATATTGCAGTGTATAAAGAGTTTTTGTCTTTGAATCATTTAACAGTTCTGCTACACGTTGTTTATATTTTTGAGAAATTTCTAAATTTATTTTGTCTAGGTTTTCATCTTGAATATTAAACTCTGGAATATTTACATCAAAAGTATACATGCCTTCCATACTTTCTTTATTTTCATACTGGGTAAATACATAATCTTTTTCTTTGTCCTTTTTTGAAATGCCTTCTACTTCTCCTATAAATTTATTTTCAAACATGTTATCAAATTCAGTTCTAAGTTTTAACATTTCTTCTTCTGTCGCAATTTGTACTTTATTGGCATGAAAAATTCCATCTCCAAGAAATTGATTTGTAATAATAAGTGTTATTGCTACAACACATATTATAATTACTACAGTATATATTATTATATCTATTTTACTTACTCTATATTGTTTTGGCAATAAAACATTCATAATTAATCTCATTACCTCCTCTTATGTTCTTATATAATAATTATACCATTTATCTGCCAAATGGTCAAATTTTTAAGGTTATATAGCAAAAGCATATATATATTTTTTTAGGAAAAAATATATATATGCTTTATGTGCGACTATATTAAACAATTCCCCAATTTTTGTTGACTATTCCGCAAAATTGCGGTAAAATATATATGTTATATATATTAAATGAAATGAGGAATAAAAAACTATGTTATGTTCAAAATGCCATAAAAACCCTGCTGTTCTTTTTTTTGAAAAAGACCCTCATACCAAAGAACTAGAAGGTCTTTGCATCAACTGTGCTAAAGAACAAGGAATTGATCCAGAAGATACTTTAGCTAGACAAAGAGAAATTTTATCAAAAGACGCAAATATAGATGATATGAAAAAACAATTTGAAACCATTTTTAAAGATTTTGCTGAGAATATCAATTTTGATGATTTAGACAAAATTGATGGTGCCATCACTTTTGGTCCAGATGATTTAGGCGAAGATAATATAGATGGTCCAAAAATTGCTGGAGCTGCTATCCCAATAGGTAGTATCTTCTCTAATATGTTTGGTGGAAACCCATCACAAAATGTTGACCCACAGAATAATTCTAGAAAAAAAGTAAAAGTGGAAAAGAAAAAAAATCAAAAACAAAATAAAAAGAAAAAATTTTTAGACACCTTTGGTACAAATCTTACAAACAAAGCAAAAAATAATGAACTAGACCTAGTTATTGGTCGTGACAAAGAAATTCAAAGAATTATACAAATTTTAAATAGACGTTCTAAAAATAATCCTTGTCTAATTGGTGAGCCTGGTGTTGGTAAAACAGCTATTGCTCAGGGTTTAGCAATAAAGATTGCCAACCAAAATGTACCAGCAAAATTATTAAATAAAGAAGTTTATCTTTTAGACATGACTGCAGTTATTGCCGGAACACAATTTAGAGGTCAATTTGAATCTCGTATGAAGGGAATTATTGATGAATGTAGACAATGTGGAAATATCATTCTTGTTATTGATGAGATTCATAATATTATTGGTGCAGGTGACGGCGAACATGCTATGAATGCAGCAAATATATTAAAACCTGCCCTATCTAATGGAGAAATTCAATTAATTGGTACTACTACTTTAAAAGAATATCGAAAATATATTGAAAAAGACTCTGCTTTAGAACGTAGATTTCAACAAGTAATGGTTGAAGAACCTAATATTGAAGACTCAATTGGTATTTTGGAAGGTATAAAAAAATACTATGAAGAATATCATAAAGTAAAAATCTCTTCTGATGTAATAAAACAAGCTGTAATTATGTCTGAAAAATATATACATGACCGCTTCTTACCAGACAAAGCAATAGATATTTTAGATGAAGCTTGTTCACGCATCAACTTAGAAAATAAAGAACTATATAAACTTGAAATGCTAAAAAAAGAACTAGCTGATGTTCAAGCAGAAAAAGAAGAAGTTGTAGCAGCTGATTCAACAGAAGATTATCAAAGAGCTGCCGACTTAAAAACTAGAGAATGTCAATTGATTGAACAAATTGATGCTTTAAACTCTCAACTACAACTAAAAAATCTAACAGTTCAAGATATTGCAACAGTTATTGAAAATTGGACTAAAATTCCTGTTAAGAAAATTACTGAAGCTGAAACACAAAAATTATTGAATTTGGAAACCAACCTTCACAAAAGGATTATTGGTCAAAAAGAAGCAGTTAGCACTGTTGCAAGAACTATACGCAGAAATCGTGCAGGCTTGCAAAATGCTAAAAGACCACCTTCTTTTATATTTGTTGGGCCAACAGGTGTTGGTAAAACAGAACTAGCAAAAAGTTTGGCATATGAAATGTTTGGAAAAGAAGATGCAATGATTAGAATTGACATGTCTGAATATATGGAAAGCCATTCAACATCAAAATTGATTGGTGCACCTCCTGGATATGTTGGATATGATGATGCAGGTCAATTAACAGACAAAGTAAAAAGAAAACCTTATTCCATCATTTTACTAGATGAAATTGAAAAAGCACACCCTGATGTTTTCAATATTTTACTACAAGTTTTAGATGATGGAAAATTAACAGATAGTCAAGGCAATTCTGTTAGTTTTGCAAATACTATAATTATCATGACTTCTAATGCAGGTTCAAACTTAAACAATAATTCTATTGGTTTTGGAAAGCAAACAGTTGATAAAAGTAAAATTGAAGATAATTTAAAAGATACATTTAGACCTGAATTTTTAAACCGTATTGATGAAATTGTAGTATTTGACCCTCTTACAAAAGATGAATTATTACAAATTGTTGATTTAATGCTAGAAGAAACTTCAAAAGCTCTACGTGAGAAAGATATTTCTATGAATGTATCAGAAAATGCTAAACAATTTATATTGGAAAAAGGTACAAACATCAAATTTGGTGCAAGACCTTTAAGAAGAGCAATACAAAGATATATAGAAGATGAAATTTCTGAAAAGATTTTAAAAGGTGAAATTGTAAATGGTCAAACAATTAATGTTGATTTTGAAAACAATGAATTAACCTTTTATACTGAAAAATAAGGAGTAAAATAAATGCTAAAACATATACCAAATATATTAACAATTTTTCGATTTATCTTAATACCTGTAATTCTATCTTGTATATTTACAGGAAATTACCTATATGCTTTCATATTCTTTACTTTATCTGGTATTACTGATATTTTAGATGGTAGTATTGCTAGGAAATATAACCTAGTTTCTACATTTGGAAAACTAATGGATCCATTAGCCGATAAATTGACACAAGTTTCTGTATTATCAACATTGGTATTTAAAAATATTATCCCTTTTTGGATTTTAGTAATTGTTATTTTAAAAGAATTTATCATGATTATTGGTGCATCTTTCCTTTATGGAAAAGATGTAGTAGTATATAGTAAATGGTATGGAAAATTGGCAACTGTACTTTTCTATTTAGCAATTGTACTTTCTTTAATAAATGCACAATTTCAATTTAGTGGTATATGGACACATTTGGATATGGCAATCTATTGTGTTGCACTTGTTGTTACTGTGTTTGCTCTTACTATGTATGTACAATTTTTATACAAAGATGGATTTATCGATAAAAGTGATTTAAAGAAAGAAAAGCAAGAAGTTGTAATCAAAAAGAAGAAATAATAAAACGAGCTCAGATATTGCATAATATTTGAGCTTTTTTATTTTATTCAAAATCTTCTATAGCTTGATTTAGTTCCTCTTTCCCAAACACTTTTAGTCCATTTTTCATAGCTATTTTATCTGTTTCTGTTAAATAATCTGTAGATATCTCTGTTCTTTCGTACTCTTCTTCTTTATCATTTTTTATAACATATATTACAACTTTTCCATCAACATCACGCAAAACATAATGTTCACCACATTCGCCTTCAGTTTCCTTTTCTAATATTACATCATTTGCTGTAAACTTTGTTATTTTATAGTCCTGATACAATTCTTGCAACTCTTCTTTTGTTTTATTTACCAGTTGTTGAGGAATATTTATATATTTTTTACTTGTATGCCCACACCCTAAATAGTGAGTTTGAAAAGTAAAACTACAATTTGGAGACAATGTGACATTTTCTTGTGTGCTTACTTGTAAATTAAGAACATTCTCTGAATTTAGTTCTTTCCATTCTTCTGTGCACTCATCCTCAATAGCTTCTGACAATTGAACATTATATTCTATATTATCTTTTTCATTTTGAATTTTAAAAACTTGAATTCCTAAAAATATGGCAAAAATTATTGCTATAATACACATTACAAAAACAATGGCTTTGTTCATTTTATCACATTCCTTTCTAAGGCAAACTCTATATCCATTTTTATATAATTTGCCCAAATAAGGAATTTTTATACATATTAGTATGTTTTTATATAATTATCAACTGCCTGCTTTATTAATTCATTTATTGATATATTTTTTTCTTCTGATTTTATTCTTGCCTCATTGTGAAGTTTTACTCCCAATCTCACATTTAAAGAGCCCTTACATTGTGTTTCTGGTTCTTGATTTAGGTCTTTACATGTTTGCAAATAATGATCAATTGCATTTTTAAAATCTGCTTTTAATTGTTTTACATTTTCGCCTTCAAAACAAATTAAATCTTTTTTTAACCCTTCCACTTTTCCACAAAAGCATTCATCTTCATCACTATACTCTATTTTTGCCCAATAGCCTTTATATGACATTAAATTTTTCATCACTAAATCACTCCTATTTCTTTCAATTTCTGAATTACATTTTTTATAATATATGGTTTAACTGTATTATCTGGATGCGGTTTATGTAATTCAATTTTAGAATTGTTATCTATATTTATAAACATAACTCTTGAACCTGATGTTTTTCCTTTGTTATATTCATAAAATCCCAAGCTTTCTAACAATTTTTTTAATTCCCAATATGTAAAATTTTTTGGATTTTCTTTAAGTCTACTTTTTAGTTTTTCTATTCTACTCATTATTATACTACTTTCCTTTCTTTTTTGCAACTATCTTTAGTTGCAAATGTATTTTTTATTTTTATTTTCCCCTCGATACCTATTTTTATAGTTATTTCCCCATTTTCATCTGTTCTAAATATTTTTGTGCCCATGCTTTCTAAACGATTTAATACTTCTGGATTTGGATGACCAAAAATATTATATTTTCCAACTCCTATCAATGCAATTTGTGGATTCACTTTATTTAAAAACTCCTCTTTTGACGAAGTTTTTGAGCCATGATGTCCGTACTTTTAAGATAGTTGAGCTTAATACATTTGTTGATTGGTATGCTTGTGTAATTTGTTTCTCTGCTATTTCCTCAATATCCCCTGTAAATAGCATACTTTTGTCTTTAAAATTCAATTTGACTACAAGTGCATTATTATTTAATACATTATCTTGAATTAAATTTGTTGAAGGCCACAAAACATCAAAATACACATCATTTTCTATTGTTATTCTATCCCCCTTTTTTACGACTTCCACCCTAATCTTTTTTTCTTTTGCAATTCTCAAAAATTCCTGATAATTTTGAGATATCTCCCCCTGTTCACCAATAATAATTTCTCCTATTTTTAGTTTACTCATAATATCTAGAATTCCATTTACATGGTCTGAATCAAAATGACTAATAATTGCAAAATCAACCTTTGTATGACCTTGATCTAAAATATATGGCAATATTGTACTTTCACCACCATCAATTAAAATCGTTTTACCTTGTGGTGTCTTTATAAATGTACAATCTCCCTGCCCAACATCTACAAAATGAATTTGCAAATCACGCGAATATACGAAAAAACATATACTTATACACACTGTTCCAATGCCGAGTATTCTAATAATATTTTTAGTTTTTTTGGGGTTTCTATATTTAAAATAAAATTTATACATATTGACAATTTTTCTAAAATGTTTTTTAACAGTAGTATCATTTTTTGAAAAATATACTTGATAAATTATAGATATAATCAATAAAATAAGAAAATAAGCTACAATTTGCCATATTCTAGGAGTTGCAACATATATTATTGCTAGTGGAAGTTTTGAAATTTGCGAAACTAATAATAACATCTTTATAAATACAGTAGGAATACTAGAAAAAATAATTGCCAACTTTGAACTAAAAAGTAGCATAATTATAAAACAAAAACTAACTATCATGATAGGACCTATTATTATGCTTATAATAAGATTTGTAAAAATGAAATATGTACTAAAAATATTAAAATGATAGATGCTAATTGGTAAAATAAGAATTTGAGTAAAAAATATGCTTAAAATTTGACTATGCTTTTTGTCCTCTAATTTATTGTTCAGTAATTCTATTCCTAACACCCCTGCAAAAGATAATTGAAAACCTATATCTAAAATAGAATATGGATTACTTAAAAGAATAATTAATGCCGAACATGCTATACTTGTTGGGATATCCTTATTTTTATGCAATAATTTTGAAAACAAAATATATATTCCCATAATTGTTGCTCTAACAACAGACGGCGAAAAACCTGTAATAAACATATATAAAATAAGCATGAAAATTGTAAAATAATATGATTTTCTCTTTCCCATAATTTGTGCACTAACACGACTTATTATGAATATTAAATATGATATATGCATACCTGAAATTGCAAGTACATGTGCCATATTAGCTTCTCTGAAGCTTTCCATTACATCATCTGAAATAAAATCTGTATCACCTAAAAGTAATGCTATCAATATACTTGCTGTTTTTTCATCTAATACATTTTTAATCTTTCCTTTAATCAGATTACTAATTTGATTAGCCTTAATCTCAACAATATCAATAATTCCATGGTTCTTCTTTACCTCGTCAATATTTTTGACTTTTATTATTCCTAAATTTTTTTGTATTTTCAAATATTCCCTGTAATCAAAGCCACTCTCATTTCTTTTAGTTTCAGGCATTTGGAATTCGCCACTAACTTTAAGTTGCTGACCATATATCAATGTATTTTCTGATTTTTTTAGATGAATTAAAAAATATTTCCCCTGATGTGTCTTCAATTTATATTCTATATCATAATCTCTTTCTTTTGCATTACTAGCAATCATCCCTGCTATTTCTATATCTTTGTGTATTTGTAACTGTTCTTGCGTGTTTTTAAATTGAATTTCTTCATACAACATAATACTATTTGCAATAATAGATGAAACAAGAAGTAAAATAATAGTACTTTTTTTTATATATAATTTGATATATCTAATATACCTGAAATAATTCCATACAATAGGCCTTTTTTTCTTATGAATATACAATTTCTTAACAATATACAAAAATGCTAAAATTAAGATATAGAAAGGGACTATACTAATGTGTAAGTATAGTCCCTCTAATATACCTATTATATATCCAATCGTTACAACTACAATTGGTCTTTTCAATATTTACTGTCATTCCTTTCTAATTATACCAATCTTCTTCCTCCTGAAAAACCACTACCTGCATTATTTATTGATACAATACATACTGTTTTTCCCGGTTTTGGTGAATGTATAACATTACCTCCACCAACATAGATTGCCACATGTCCACTATATACAACTAAATCTCCAGGTTGTAAATTTGCTCTACTAACTGCAGTTCCAACTCCTGCTTGACCTCCTGATGTACGTGGTAGATTTATTCCGAAATGTTTATATACATATTGTGTAAAACCTGAGCAGTCAAAACCTGTAGATGGTGAATTTCCCCCATATTTATATTTTGTTCCTATAAATTGTTTTGCATATTCTACAATACTTGAACCTGTTGATGAATTAGCATTTGAAGTAACGGCTTTGTTCTCTGTCTCTGTTTTTTCTACTGCTTGAGATGTTTGTGTAGTAGTTGTTTTAGTAGTTGCTGTTCTTGATTGTGTTGCACCTCTTGATGTTTCTTGTTTTCTAGTTGATAATAGTGAAGATAAAATATAACCTTGTTTACCTGAAACATTTACTTTACTCCATCCATTTTCTTCTGCAACAACTTCTACTTCTGTATTCATTGTAACTTTTGTCACAACTTCTGAGTTTCTATCAGCAGTACTTCTAACATTAACTGTTTCAGAGTTTACATACATTGTTTTTGACATTGTTGTAGTTTGCTCTGCAACTGGTGCTTGAACAGGTTGTGCTTCTTCAATTTTTTCTAATTGTTCAAGAACCACCCATCCTTGCCTATTTTCTATTTGTATATATGCCCATTTATTCATTGTGCTTATTACTTCTACTTCAGTATCTTTTGATATTTTTTCTAAGTCTAATGCATGTATTAAAGGTATTACCTTTAATTGCATATCTTGTTTTGCTTTATACTTGCCAAGAATATCTGTTGTTTGTACTTCACTTGTTTTTGGTTCTGCCTCTGTATTTTGTGGAGTTTCTACATTTTCCACTGTTTGATTTTGTGATTCTACAACAGTATTTTCTGTATTTTCTACATTTGCATTTTCTAATGATAATAAGTCATTTCTTAAATAGCCAACAATATTTTTGTATTTGATTTTAGACCATTCACCTGATGTTTCTAGAATTTCTACACTTTCTCCTTTGTTTACTAAATCTAGGATAGTAGCATTCGTGTCAGCTGATTCCCTAATATTTGCCGTCTCAACAGTAACTGTTGCTGTATCGGCTGCAAAACTAGTATTCATAAAAAACAAGCTAATTGATGTTATCATAATTGCTAAAATAGTAAATGCTAGCAAGTTTTTTATATTTAATTTTATTTTCATTTCTACAACTCCTTGTTTCATTATATTATTTCTTAAAACTGCACATTTTCTATTATACTCTTATTTTTTTTATTCGTCAAGACCTGAAAAACAGACGTTAAATTCCGTCTGCTTCCATTTTTGGGTAAATTTCCCTTAAATCTCTCTTTTTTACAAGTTTTCGTCTATAACTGGTAAAAGTTGTTTTTTTCTAGAAACTACTCCTTCTAAAAACATCATATTATCTTCAAGTTTTTTTCCAAAGCCCTTCTCAGCTGCTACGGTTTCTTGTCCTAAGACAATAATTTGTGTATTACTATTTAAAATATCAGTAATTGCAAAAACAAATAAACTTATATTATTTTTTTGAATCTCTTGTTCAATTACTTGTTCAAGCTTTTCTTTTCTTTTTAACACATCTGGTATATTAACAGTATTTACTTGCGCAATAACAAATTTCTTACCATTTTTCTCACTTTTTTTAGCATCTAAGTTAATAAGTTCTTCTTCTGAAAATTTATCCAAATTTGTTCCTGCTTTAAGCATTTCAATACCATAGGTATTTACATCAATTTTTGCAATTTCTGCTAATTCTAATAAGGCTTTCTTATCTTCTTCCGTAGTAGTTGGAGATTTTAATAACAACGTATCTGAAATAATGGCAGAAAGCATTAACACTGCTTCTTGTCTTTCAATGTTCATACCATCTTCTTTAAATTTCTTATATAAAATAGTTGATGTACATCCAACTGGTTCTGCACGATAGTACAAAGGTGATTTAGTTTTAAAATCAGCAATTCTATGATGGTCAATAACCATTTGAATTTCTGCTTCTTCGATTCCTTCAGCACTTTGATTAAATTCGTTGTGATCTACTAATACAACCTTTTGTCCTTCTTCTACTTTTTCTAATAATTCAGGGGCTGCTATTCCTAGATAGTCCAAAACATATTGTGTTTCTTCATTGACATTTCCTAGTCGTCTAGCTTCAACATCTAATCCTAAATTTTTATCAAATTTCTCCATAACTAAACTAGAGCAAATTGAATCTGTATCAGGATTTTTATGCCCAAATATGTATATTTTTTCACTCATAAATAAAATTCTTCCCTTCTATACACTATTTTATAGACTATTCTAGTCTTGTTTTTGGAACATGTCTTTTGATACACCACAAACAGGGCATACCCAAGTATCTGGTATATCTTCAAATGCTGTTCCTGGAGCAATTCCACTATCTGGATCTCCTTTTTCTGGATCATACACATAACCACATGCAATACATACGTACATATCTTAACACCTCTTTCTTAATTTTCTGGATGCAACTGAAACATATCTTTACT
>CANRBU010000021.1 GCA_947628925.1 uncultured Clostridia bacterium
AATATTACATCTGCCATTGCAAGTGTGATTATTAGTGCTATTGCTAAAATTGCTCTTAAAATTTTCTTCTCCATGATTCTACTCTCCTTAAATTGCTTTATTTTGCATATTAATTTTAAATTATTTTATTAAGCGTTGCAATAGCTTATTTTTCCAGCTTTTTGGTATGTTTTTTACGAAATTACGGAACTATGAATTGAGGAAATTGGCCTATTTTATTACATTTGCTTATCTTTTTTGTTACATTTTTATGTGTTTTTTTGATATTTGCTTAGGGCTGGTTGATTTTGCACAAAAAAAATACATTTCTTTTTTGAAATGTATTTTTTTATTAAATTTTTCTTCTATCTATTGAATAGCTACTTCCACTTACTGATTTTGCTGCGTGTTTTACCTGTGCTCCTACTTCTCCTATTTCCAACATATTGAAAAAGCGGTTTACATCTGCAACAACAACACCTATTGAAACTGAAGTTAATGGGAATTGTTCTATTATTCCTCTTCTGTTTGCTACTTCTATATAGCCTTTTTTAGCGTCTTCTGGTGTGAAGAATTCTAAGACTTTTGCGTCAAATTGTGAGATAATTTCTTGGCATAGTTTTTCACAGTGCAAAGATGGTACAATTGCGACAAAATCATCTCCTCCTATGTGCCCTACAAAGCTACCTTCTGGCATTATTTTGTGGACACTTTCTAGAATTGTGTCTGCTGTAAATTTGATTATTTCATCACCTTTTAAAAATCCATATACATCATTATATGCTTTAAAATTATCTAAATCTACATATAGAACCGAAAATGGTTCTTTGTTTAATAATCTTTTCTTAAGTTCTGCATGAATTTGAACATTACCTGGTAAACCTGTAAGTGGGCTTATTCTTCTATTTATTGTTAATAATCTGCCAATGTTTTTTACTGTGTAGTATAAATAGTTTTCATTTACTGGTTTTTTTATGTAATATTCTATTGATTCTTTTAAAATATTTATACGGTGTTCTACATTGTCGTTTGAAGACACTACTATTACTGGTGTTATTTTGTTATCTTCGTCATTTCGAATTCTTTTGCATAAATCAATAACATCTACTTCTATTGCGTCTTCATTTATGATAATCATTGCTGGTATATTTTTTAATGCTATTTCTATCATATGTGATTTGACACTTATAAATTTGTAATCTTTATCTTTTTTAAATAGTTCTTGAAATACTAATATTGATGAATCGTCATCATCAATAATATAAATTTCTTGTACCATTGTTTTTCTCCTTATTATTTATCATCAAGTTTTTTTATCTTTTTATTTTTTTTAATAGTTTCTATTCTTTTGTTTAATATTTCTGTAATTTCTTTTGATTCTATTGTTGGAAATGCTCTCTTTAAGCGGTAAACATTTTTATATAGTTTTCGTAAGATACGTGTTTTTTTTATGTCTAATTTACGCATTTCTTTTTTAGCTTTGTCTGTACTTGCTTCTTTGATTTCTTCGAGTTTTGCTTTTATTTGTGTATTTAATTTTTCAATTTTTTCTAGAGTTACACGTAAGTTTTTCATTTTAGCAATTGTTGTTATTCCATCAATAGCAATGATTGCAGTTGCTATATATACTATTATTTGTATATATATGTCGTTCATATTGTGTATTTGTTCTTGTACAAATGGATTTACATATTCAATAAAAACTACTCCTAATATTCCCCAAAAAATTGAATTAGTTAAACATACTCTGCCCTGTATATTAAATTTATGGTCTGAATAATCCCAATATTTTGTGTTAAGTAATTTTTCTAATAAAACGCCTACTAGGTATTCCCAAATTGTTAATATAATTACTCCCATGATGAATAGGAGAATTATATTATCTTTGAAGCCTCGTAAAAATACATAGATAATAATTGCTCCTATACCATATATTGGGCAGAATGGTCCTCTTAAGAAGCCTGTATTGATGATTTTCTTTTCGCAAAAACTTCTAAAGATTGATTCCATCACCCACCCAGCAAAAGAATATATAACAAAATAGGTTAGTAATTCAAATATTTGGTATTTCACTTTTTAAACATAACCTTTCTTTCAGCTCTTTGGTTATCTGAATTTATTACTTCCACTTTCATTAGATTTTCACTACCTTCTTGAAGTGGAATTTCAACTTGAAATTCTTTTCCTGATATCTTTTGTCCATATTTCTTTGTTTCATCTTCATCTAATGTTACTATTATTTCTTGTAAGTTTGTTGCATCTGTTGCTGTAATTACATATTTTGTTTTATCATCATTTAATACTACATTTACTTGTGGTACTGGTACTCCAATTGTTTCTTTTACTTTTGTTTCTGACTTGTTATTTATATCTACAACTACTACTGTTAATGTGTGTCTTCCGCTTAGTGCTTCTATTTCTTCATCAACTTTCATAGCGTCAATATCTACTGTTTGTTCTTCTCCATCATCCCAACGGTATGTCATATATGCAACTTCTGTATCTCCTTCATATGTTACTCTTATTTTGTTGTTATTTGTTGCTTCCAATGTAATTTTGCTGTTTAGCTCATACCTTTTAGAATGTGTACTTTCTTGATTTTGTGTGTCTATTGCTGTAATATTTAATATATTGCTTCCTGTTGGTATTTGAATTTTTTGTTCTAAGTATGAGTTACCTTTTCCTGATATTGTTGTTTCTTTCCCATCATTCCATCTATATATAACTCTATCTATACCTATGTTAGTTGTTACTGTTAATAGAAGTGTTGTGTCATCTCCTTCTATATTTTCTATTGAAATAATAGGGTTTACCATTGCAGGTTCGCCTTTAGTTTCTTCTGCTTCGTATATTGCATATGTACCTGTTGCTGCTATACATATTCCAAATACTAGTAAAATAATAGCAAAAATTTTAGCAATTCTAGTGATGTCTACAGGTGTTGATGTTCTAATTGTGCTTTGCTGTTTTTCCTTTTTTGGTTTTTGATTTGGCTGTTCAGGATTTGTTGCTAATATTTGGTTCATTTGGCTTTCATTCCTTTCAAAAAAAAATTTTATTTTTTCTTCTCTCCGTGCAATTATATCACAGCTATTCTTAATTGTAAACGGTTTATTATAAAAAAAGTTCCTATTTTAAATAGGAACTTTTTTTATTTTATAGTACGAATTTTTTAATTAATACAACTCCACTTGCTATTGTAATTAGTATGCTTAATCCTAAAACGTAGTATACTTCCGCTTTACCTGTTTTGATTGATAACATAACTGGTGCATCATCGATGTCGTCTTCTCCTGGTTTTTTATTGTCTGGTGTTGAATCTATATCTGGTACACCTTTATCATTATAGTCTTCAGAAATTTCTGCTGTGTTTGTTTTTAATCCCATGTTGCTTTCCTTTTTTATCCATGTAAGTAATACTTCAACATCTGCACTTTCACCTGGTTGTAATAGCCTATCTGCTAATAAGTTTGTTGTTATTACATTATTACCTTTGTCTGTCCATCCTGGGTTGTCTTCTGCTACAAATTGTAGTCCTTCTGGTACATAATCTGTAATTTCTTTTGCATATCCTGCTATTGTACCTTGGTTAGTTATTCTAATTGAATATTT
Source organism: uncultured Clostridia bacterium (assembly GCA_947628925.1). Classification (GTDB taxonomy): domain Bacteria; phylum Bacillota; class Clostridia; order TANB77; family CAG-508; genus CAG-269. Next base: position 3,592 of record CANRBU010000021.1, read on the forward strand.
GAATTTTACAGTTGTGTTATTTAGTTTTTTACGGTCTATATCTACTTTTACAATTGGTTCTGGATCTTGGTCTGGAGTATGTCCAGTTTGTGTTACTGTTTGTTTTCCATTTTCAATTACAATTGCTTGTGTTACCCATTTTCTAAGTGCTAAGTCGAAATAATCAACTTTAACATATTCTTTATCTTGGTCATCTTCTCCGTCATTCCATGTTCCTGGTTCTGAATCATCATCATCAATATCTTTTCCGTCTTCATCTGTATCTTTTGATATTTGTGCACTGTTTACTACTACTCTGTCTGATGTTTCTGGTTCTACTACTTTAAATGCTACAACAACATCTGCATAGTCTGGGTTTGTTTCTGTAATTCCTTTTGATGGATCAAATGCGCTTAGTAATGCTGGGTTTTCTGTAATAGATGTATCTTCTTTCATACGTGCTTCGCCTTGTTCTTTTGATAGATAATCTGTTACTATTACTTCTGCTTCACTTGCATTTTCTGTTTTTACATATGTTTGATCGTCTTGTACAATTGTTTCTCCTTGAGCTGTTTCTCCATCTTTTAGTTTTCTATACATTTCCCATCTATATTCTTTGTTTGTATCATTTTCTGGTAAAAATTCTAGTCCATTTGGAATGTCATCTAATACTTGTGCTGCAAATCCATCTCTTGCTCCTTCATTAAATACTCTAATTGTGTATTCAACTGTGTTTCCTGTTACAACACTTACTGGTGCTTCTTCTTTTGGATGTGTATATGTTATATGATCATTTTCTGCATCATAAGTAAGTTGTGGTATACGTGATGTTACTGGGTCTTTTTCTACTTTTGTGATGAATTTTCTTAAAGCTAAATCAAATGGTCTTACTAATACTTTTTCAAAGTCATCATCATCTTCTTGCCAATCTTCATAATCTGGTTTGTCTGTTTCTTCAGGTTCGATTAAATCATCTGGTTTAGAATCTCTATCATCAACGTCTTTTCCGTCTTTGTCTTTATCTTCTGCTATTTCTGCAATATTTGTTTGTGCTACATTTGCTTTTACAGTGTCATTTAATTGGCACATAATTGGAACTTCTACATAGTTTAATTTTAATGTACCTTGTTGTTCTGTTGGTGCATTTATTAAGCTGTGTGCTAAGTAATCTGTTGATACTGTTCTTGTTTCTGCATCATATGTCCAATTATATTGTCTGTTATATTCACAATCTACATAATCTAAACCATCTGGTAAGTAGTCAGTTATTTTTGTTGCATATCCTGCTATATCACCTTCGTTATAGATTCTTAACATATATACTATATAATCATGTTTATCTACTAGTAGTGGTTCTTTTGTATGTTCATATGTTGCTGTTGTAACTTTTTTACCATCTACTACTGTATTTAATGCAGATGTATCTACTTTTGGTTCTCTAGCATATTTTGTTTCGTCTGCTGAATCCATTAATTTTTCAGTTTCTTCTACTGTTTGGTCTTTGCTAACTGCAATAATGAATTTTCTAAGGCTTAAATCAAATTCTTGTAATACAACATTATCATAGTCTTCTTCGTCTTGATAATTGCCATTTTCTTTACCTGCCCATTCTTCCGGGCTTGAGTCTCTATCTGTTACGTCATCACCATTTTCATCTGTGTCTGCAGTAATTGCTGCTTCGTTTCTTATAACTGTGCCACTTACATCATCTGAAATAACTCTCATATAGATGAATAAGTCTCTATAATCTGGGTTCTTTTCTGCATCTGTATCTAAATATCCTTTTGTTTTATCAAATGGTTTTAATAAGTTTGCTTGTGGTTGTGATTTTTCTGCACCTTCACCTTTTGCTAGGTAATTTGTTTTTACCATTGTAACTTTTTCGTTTTCATCTTGTTCATCTATTTCCCAAATTAATTGGTTATGTAAAATTGCTTCTTTTTCTAAATCTGTTAATGTTCCGTCTTGTTTAATTTCGTTTTCTGATTTTAGTGAATATATGAATTCTAGTCCTTCAGGAATATCTTCTGATACTTCTGCTGCATAACCTGCTAATTCACCTTCGTTATATACACGTAGACGATATTTTACAATGTCACCCTTCTTTACGGCTACTGGGTCTTTATCCATTGTATATTCTGCATCTTCACCTGTACCTTTTTGTAATTTTTCTACATCTACTTCTTTAATTCTTTCTGGTACAGTTGTGTCATTAACTTTTACAATAGATTTCTTTAATGCTAAGTCAAATTCTTTTGGTAAAACTTTTAATTTTTCAAAGTCATCATCATCTTCTTGACCTTTATAGAAATTGTCTGGTTGAGCTAAATCTTCATCATTATCAGATTTTCCTTTATAGTCTGGTAATTGTGGTTGTGTTGGGTTTGGAGCATCTGATGGTTCTGAGTCTCTATCTTCTCCAGGTTGACTTGTTATTTCAACATTGTCTGTTGTGTTTTTCTCTTTTGATATCCATGCTACGTTTGTTAATACTTTTTCATCACTTGGATCTGGTTTTTGTGTAACAATACATTCTATTTCTAATGTTTCTGAATCTAAGTCTCCTCCTGTATATGGGTCTAATGGATCTGAATCATTTTTTCTTGTGAATGTAACTTTGTTACTTGCTTTTTCATAGTTTGCAGTATATTTTTCAGCTGTTGCTGCACTCATTCCTTTATATTCTAGTCCTGTTGGTAATTGGTCTACTATTTCTAAAGGAACACCTGCTCTATCACCTTCGTTATATACTGTAATGTTATATGTAACTATATCACCTGTTGATACTGTTACTGGATCTTTTCTGTGATTATATGTTGCTGTTTTATCTGATTCTATTGTTTCTTCGTTGATGTCTGGATTTCTTGTATCTGCTGTTCCTGTTAATGTACGTTCTCCTACTTTTGTGATGTATTTTCTCAATGCCAAGTCAAAATTATATGGTAATAATTTTAATTTTTCAAAGTCATCATCATCTTCTTGTCCTTTAAAGAAGAAGTTTTTATCTGCTAATTCTGTTTCGTTGTTATTATCACCTTTGTTGCTAGTATGTCCATTATATGTTTCTTGAGTTCCAATTGTTGGTTCTGTTGATGGTAATGAGTCTCTATCTTGTCCTTCTCTTTCTATAGTAATGTCATCTGTTGTGTTTATTTCTTTTGAAATCCATGCTACGTTTGTTAAAATATATGTTGTTTTTGCAGTTGGTGTTTTTGTAACTGTACATGTAAATTCAATTGTTTCTGAGTCTAATGTTGGTCCAGATACATATGGATCAAGTGGATCACTTGTATCATTTCTTGTAAATTTAACTTTATTGCTACCTAATGATGTGCTATCTGCTGTATATTTTGTTTTTGATGTTCCTATTAATTCTTTAAATGTTAATCCATCTGGTAATTGATCTATAACTTCTTTTGCAACACCTGCTCTGTCACCTTCGTTGTATATTGTGATGTTATATGTTACAACATCATCTTTTTCTACAAGTACTGGGTCTTTTCTGTGATTATATGTTGCTGTTTGTGTGTCTGCAATTGAATCTGTACTAATTTCTGGGTTTCTTGTATTTGGTACATTGCGTCCGTTTACTTGTGTAATATATTTTCTTAATGCTAAGTCAAAATTATATGGTAAAACTTTTAATTTTTCAAAGTCATCATCATCTTCTTGTCCTTTAAAGAAGTAGTCTTTATCTGCTAATTCTGTTTCGTTGTTGTTATCACCTTTGTTATTAGTATGTCCATTATATTTTTCTTGGTCTCCAATTGTTGGTTCTGTTGATGGTAATGAGTCTCTATCTTGTCCTTCTTTTTCTACAGTAATACCATCTGTTGTGTTTATTTCTTCTGAAATCCATGCTACGTTTGTTAAAATATATGTTGTTGTTTCACTTGGTGTTTGTGTAACTGTACATGTAAATTCAATTGTTTCTGAATCTAATGTTGGTCCAGATACATATGGATCAAGTGGATCACTTGTGTCATTTCTTGTAAATTTAACTTTATTGCTACCTAATGATGAACTATCTGCTGTATATTTTGTTTTTGATGTTCCTGTTAATTCTTTAAATGTTAATCCGCTTGGTAATTGGTCTATAACTTCTTTTGCAACACCTGCTCTATCACCTTCGTTGTATATTGTAATCTTATATGTTACAATATCTCCTTTTTTTACAACTACTGGGTCTTTTCTGTGGTTATATGTTGCTGTTTCTGTTGTTGCAATTGAACCTGTAGTAATTTCTGGTGTTCTTGGGTTTGGTACATCATGTCCATTTACTTGTGTAATATATTTTCTTAATGCCAAGTCAAAATTGCATGATGGTAATTTTAATTTTTCAAAATCGTCATCATCTTCTTGTCCTTTAAAGAAGTAATCTTTATCTGCTAATTCTGTTTCGTTGTTGTTATCACCTTTGTTTTCAGTGTGTCCATTGTATGTTTCTTGAGTTCCAATAGTTGGTTCTTTTGATGGTAATGAATCTCTATCATCACCTGTTTGTGTTATTTCTGTTCCTTTTTCTGTATTTTTTGCTTTTGATATCCATGCTACGTTTGTAAATATTTGATTTTTTGTTTTTGATGGTTCTGCATCAACTTTGCATTGGAATTCGATTGTTTCTGAACTTATACTGCTTCCACCTTGATATGCTGTAAGTGGACTTGACTCATTTTTTCTTGTAAATGTTATTTTTCTTGTTCCTGCTGAATAACTTGCTGTGTAATTTCCTTTAACTGAACTTTCAACATATGATAAACCTTCTGGTAATAAGTCTGTGATTTCTGTTGCGACTCCGGCTAAATCACCTTCATTATATATTGTAATTTTATATGTAACTATACTTCCTGTTTTTACTGTTACTGGATCTTTTCTGTGAGCATATTTTGCTGTTCCTGTTGTTAAAATGTCTGTAGCTGTAATTACTGGGTTTCTTGTTGTTCCTGAACCTTCAATAACTGTATTATCTACTTTTGTAATATATTTTCTTAATGCTAAGTCAAATTCTTGTTTTTTCTCAATAACTATAACTGGTTGTGTGTTTCCACCTGTAGAAGTATTTGTTATTAATGTAATTTTATTTTTTGGTTGTTTTCCTTGAGTTTTATATTGAGGAATATTAGCTAATGCTGTTTTTACTAAATAATTATATAATGCATATGATTGTTCTGCTCTTTGTTCAGCTTTTTCTCTATCTCCATCTGGTTTATAATCAGATATTTCTGTATAGTCTTCTTGATGGTCATCATTTTTAAAATTAAACCAGTTTGTATCTTTTTGATATTGTTCATAAATTTTTGTATAAATTGGACTATTCCATTGTGTGAAATACCATATTGCTGCTTGTTGGATTGCTTCAATCATGTCATCTGTAAGGTAGTTTGTTTGCCCATCTTCACTAATCTCATAAACACCTGCAGCTCTTAATAATTTTTCTTTATCTGTTTCTGTAGATGTTCCTTCTGTAGTTGGCTCTCCACTTGCATTCATAGTTCCTTTTACATACATTAAATCTGATAATGCAATAATTGCATAATATGGATCTCTATCAGAATGGCTGGTATTTACATCTTTGTCAACGATGCTTTTTAAATTTTCGTCACTATGTGTTGTTGCTGTTTGTATTATTGTATCTCTGTCTTTTACAAAATCAAACTTTTCGTTGTATTCAGCTTTTGTGCTTGTGTCTCTAAAACCAACGTCAGCTTTAACACAATAGAAATTGATTTGACTATCATATGTACTTTCTGAGCTTGTTTTATATTTTACAATTTTCCACAATACAGAACCCGTTTTTTGAGATAGTTCTGTTCCACCTCCTGGTTGTGCTATTGCAAAAGCTGTATGTTTTGCATCATCTCTTGTTTCTTTAATTCCTAAATAGATGCTAGGTGACAATGTTGCTGCTTTTGCCATGTTTGGTATAGCGAAAATTGCAATAAAAAATGCAACTATTGCTAAGATAATACCTTTTAATTTCTTGTTTTCCATCCTTAAATCTCTCCTTACATATTACTTTATTTATATTGTACAACTTTTTTGTTTTAAGTCAATACCTTATTTTCCCTTTTTTTGTTGTTCTTAGCATTTGATTGATTTATGCCTAGGGAAATAGTTTTGAAAAACTTTGCTTTTTATATTAAGCCCTCATTACAATTATATTACATTTTCGTAATAAAATCAAGGTTTTATGTGAATTTTATTGATTTTTTCTTGATTGCGTAAGCTTTTTTTATACTTTTTTTGTATTTTTATCATATTTTTTTAGGAAAATCATAATATCAATAGGGGTATTTTATGAGAAATAAATGTATTTTTAAGATTGTTTCTATGTTTTTTATTGTATATTTTTCTATTTCACCAGTTGTTTATGCTGATGATATTGATTATTCCGAAGACTATTTTCCTACTGATTCCGATACTTTGGAAACTTCAAGTGATACATTAGGAAAAATGTCTATTAATTCTCGTGCTTATATTGTTTTAGATAGAAATACTAATACTGTTTTGCTTGAAAAAAATTCTAATCAGAAGAGAAAGATGGCTTCAACTACAAAAATAATGACTGCAACAGTTGTAATTGAAAATTGTGATTTATCTGAAACTGTTACAATACCTAAAATGGCAGCAGCTACTGGTGGCTCAAGATTGGGTTTAAAGACTAATGATAAAATTACAGTTAGAGATTTGCTTTTTGGGCTTATGTTAAAGTCTGGAAATGACGCTGCCGTAGCACTTGCGCTACATGTTGGTGGTAGCTTGGATGGGTTTGCTGTTTTGATGAATAATAAGGCTAAAGAGTTGGGTTTTAAAAACACTAATTTTGAAACTCCTCATGGTTTAGATAGTGCAAACCATTATACTACTGCATATGAGCTTGCTTTGTTATCTAATTATGCTATGAAAAATAAAACTTTTGCAAATATTGTTGGTACTAAGTCTTATACTATTACTATTAATGGCTATCCTAAAACTATTGAAAATACTAATGAATTACTTGGATATTTTAGTGGTGTTTATGGTATTAAAACAGGTTTTACAAATGGTGCTAATCGTTGTTTGGTTTCATGTTGTAAAAGAGGAGAGCTTGATGTTATTTGTGTGGTTTTGGGAGCTGATACTAAAAAATTTAGGACAACAGATAGTATTAAGTTACTGGAATATACTTTTCAAAATTTTGAATTGACTGATTTTGCTAAGATTGCTAAAGATAATTTTGATGTTTGGAAGCAAGAGCATGTGGATGATTTTACTGTTGTTAAGGGTATTTCTGATGATGTGATAATAGATTTACAAGATTTAGAAAATCCTGTTATCCCTTTAGATAAAAATTTTAAAGATTCTATAAATGTTCAAATTAATTGTAAAACAAGTTTTGTTGCTCCTGTTGAGGCTAATTCTTGTGTTGGTGAACTTATTATAAGCGTGAGAGATACAATTGTTTATACTATTCCAATTTCTACTACCAATAGAATTGCTAAAAAATCTATATTAGATTATTTTATGGATTTTTCTAACTGTTTTAAGTTTATTTTTCTTAATGGTTTTTGATATAAAATGAGGAGAGCCTTTGAAAAAACTAATTTTTCAAAAGCTCTCCTCACTTTTTTACCTTATTATAAAAACATCATAAATGAATGTTTTATACATTTTCTTTTATGTAGTCTACTACATCTCCTACTGTTACTACTTTTTCTGCATCACTGTCTGGAATTTCTATATCAAATTCTTCTTCTATTGCCATTACTAATTCAACTATGTCTAATGAATCAGCTCCTAAATCATCAATAAATGATGCTTCCATTGTAACTGCTGTATCTGCTACACCTAATTGTTCTACAATAATTCCTTTTACCTTTTCAAATACTTCTTCTGAACTCATTTTCGAGTTCACCTCCTCTCAAGTGTTATAACATTTTCATACTACCTTTATATTATATGTTTTTAGTTTTGTCAAGTATATTTTAAAAATATTTTTATTTTTATACTAGCGGGTCATTTTTGTGTGTTAAAAGCCTCTATCATTTTGTCTACGGCGCGGTTTTCAACGAATTTTTCTGCTTGTATAATTGTGTATTCAAATAGTAATGCATCACTACTACCATGTGCTTTTACTACTGGTTTTTTTACTCCTAAAAATAGTGCACCACCATAAGATTTGTAATCCATTGCTTTTGAAAGTGATTTTATTGGTTTTCTTGCAATTAAATATGATATTTTTGCTAATATATTGGCTGTAAAACTTTCTAACAATGTTGTCTTTACTAATTTTCCTAGGCCTTCTGTGGTTTTTAAAAATACATTTCCTGTAAAGCCATCTGTTACTATTGCATCTACTTTTCCAGAAAATGCGTCTCTACCTTCGACATTGCCAATGAAGTTTATGTCTAATTCTTCGGCTTTTTCTTTTAGCAATTTATAACTTTCTTTTACTAGTTCATTTCCTTTTGTTTCTTCTGTTCCAATATTTAATAGTCCTATTGTTGGATGTTCTACTCC
>CANRBU010000022.1 GCA_947628925.1 uncultured Clostridia bacterium
ACATTTTATATGAATTATAGGGTATTTTTTGAAACTTTTTAGAACTGTTTCAAAGCACCTATAAAATAGGACATTTTTCTGAAATTACGCAAAAAAATACAGATTAGAAATTTGATTTCTAACCTGATATTTTGGTGCAGATGGCCGGAATCGAACCGGCACGGTTTATTCAACCGCAGGATTTTAAGTCCTGTGCGTCTACCAATTCCGCCACATCTGCATTTATTTGGTAGATAAAATATTTAATATGTTGTTCTGCAACAATTAATATTATAATCTTTAACGCACAGTTTGTCAATAATTTTTATGAAATTTTCAAAAATTTTCTTCAATTAATGAAATTTACTTTTTTATGTTGCTTGAGTCTAAAGAAAAGTCCTCTCAATAATAATCTTTTACTTTTTTGCCAATGAAATTAATTCATCTAATAACTGTGAATATTTTATTCCTGACTGTTCCCATAGTTTTGGATACATACTAATTTGAGTAAATCCCGGTATTGTATTTATTTCATTTATATATATTTGCTCTTCTTTTACAAAAAAGTCAACACGAGCAAAACCTTTTCCATCAATTGCCTTAAAAGCTTTTATAGCTGTTTCTTGAATTTTTTGCTCAATATTAGAATCTATATCTGCAGGAATAATAGTCTGAGATTTAGCATTTTTATATTTTGCATCAAAACTATAAAAAGAATCACTTGGTAGAATCTCTCCAACACAAGACGCTCTTACATCTTCATTTCCTAATACAGAACATTCTATTTCTCTACCCACAATCTGTTCTTCAAGCAAGATTTTACTATCAAATTTATTTGCATATTTGATAGCTTCTTTTAATTCTTCATCTGAATTAACTTTGCGAATTCCAACAGAAGAACCTGAATTTGAAGGCTTTACAAAAATTGGATATTGTAAATCTTTAGCTAATTCGCAGATCTTATTTAAAGAAACTTCTTCCTCTGAAAAATCTTTATTAATCAAAACATAATTTTCATTATATGCTTTAATATACAAATATTTTGCTTGCTTAATTCCAGCCTTTTCAAAAATTATTTTAGAATATGCTTTATCCATTGCAACACTAGATGCAAGCACTTTGCACCCCACATAAGGAATTTTTAGTAATTCCAATAAACCTTGAATTGTGCCATCTTCTCCATATAAGCCATGCAAAACTGGAAAAACAACATCCAATTTTTTTAAATAAGAAATCACATCCTCAATTTTAGTAATATTAGAAATTTTATCTCCAACTTTATATGATATGCCAGTATTTTCATATATGTACCATATTCCCTCTTGATTTATATAAATAGGAAAAATCTCATACTTTTCTTTATCTAAATTTGAAATGACTGAAGTACCAGAAACAATTGACACATCATGTTCTGTAGACATTCCTCCAAAAATCACGCCTAATTTCAATTTATGCATTATAACACCCCCTATTTTTATTTTATTCAATTATAACATAAATATCAATTAGGAAACAATTTTTTTGCAGAATATTATATTGCTACTTTGTTTGCCCTACTTTTAACTAGTTCACATACTAAGTCAGCAGTTTTTTCTACACCTAAAACATCACTGTTCAAACATATATCATAATTACTATAATTTTTCCATTCTCTTTCAGTATAATATTTATAATGATTTGCGCGTAATTTATCTATTCTCTTAATTTCTTTTTCAGCTTTATTTTTTTGGATTCCATAAATATCTACTGCTCTTTTTATTTTATTATCCATATCGCTATAAATAAATACTTTCATAACATTTTTTCTGTCTTTTAAAATAAAATCTGAGCATCTTCCTATAATTACACAAGAAGATTCATCTGCTATTTTATTTATCATTTCTGTTTCTTTTATAAATAGTTCATCTGCTGTATTTATTCCTACTGAATATCCACTATTTAAGCTCTCTAATTTTTCTCTTTTTTGCTCTGTATTTTCAATATATTCCTCTGATAACCCGGTTTCTTGTGCTAATTTTATTATTAAATCTTTATCATAAAATTTAATTCCTAATTTATCTGCAATTAATCTTCCTACATATCTTCCACCTGAGCCATATTCTCTTGAAATTGTAATGATTGTTTGCTCTTGTAATTTATTATCTGTACTTGTATCATCTATAAGTGCTGTACTTAATGTTTTTGCTTTTCCAAAATGTCTTACTTCGTAAGTTAATAATAAACTAGAAATAATAAATGCTAAACCATCAGCAAATGGCCCTGCATACAATACTCCAACTAATCCAAATATGCTACTACATAAAATCATAGCAGGTATTAAAAATATAATTTGTCTTGACAAAGATAGTAATGCACTTTTTAAGCTTTTTCCTATAGCTTGGAAAAATATTCCTGATGGAATTTGAATTCCATTGCAAATACATAACATTAAGTAAATTTTAAATGACATACAAGCAAATTCCATGTAGTTTTCATCACCACTACCAAAAATTGCAATTAGCTTATCTGGTATAGTTTGGAATAAAATAAATGCAATTGTGCTTATTATAACACTAATTCCTAGTACTCCTTTTAATGTACTTTTTACCCTGTCATATTTTTTAGCACCATAATTATAACCAATAATTGGCTGTGCTCCTACTGCAATGCCCACAATAATACTATTTAATATTTGATTTATTTTCATTACAATTCCTAAAACTGTAATTGGTATTTCTGCCCCAAATTTTGTATCTGCACCATATTTAGCTAATAAATTATTTTCAACTGCTACAACAAACACAAAACTCATTTGTGTAATAAAACTGCTAACACCTAATGCAGATACTTTTTTAGCAATATTAGTTTGAAATTTAAAATTACTTTTTGTAATTGTAATAGATTTAAACCTTTTTAAATATAAAATGTTTAAAACAAAAGTTAATATTTGGCTTATGATTGTTGCTATTGCAGCTCCTTCAACTCCCATTTTAAAGATAAATATAAAAACTGGATCTAATATGATATTTAACACTGCTCCTAGTACCATAGAAGTCATTGCATATCTAGGTGTTCCATCTGCTCTTATAATAGAATTTAAAGTCGTTCCAACCATCATAAAAGGTAATCCACAAGCAATTACATACCCATATTTTAATGCATATTCTTTTAAAGCCTCTGTGCATCCAAAAGCTACTAATATATTAGGTAAAAAGATTAATGCTCCTACACATAAAATTATTGATATAAAAATAGAAATAATTATTCCATTTACTACACCTTTACTTGCTTCTTCTTTTTTCTTTTCTCCTAATTTCAAACTTAAATATGCTGATGCTCCATCACCAAACATTAATGCAAATGCAAGAGCTACCATAGTAATTGGAAAAACTACATTTGTAGCACCATTTCCTAAATATCCAACTCCCCATCCTATAAATATCTGGTCAACAATGTTATATAATGAATTTACTAACAATGATATAATACATGGAATAGAAAATTTTCTAATTAGCTTTCCTATTCTTTCTGTTCCTAAAATATTTTCTTCTTGTTCCATTTTTTATTTTCCTCACATAATAATATTTACAATCAATTTTATAAATTTAATTTACATTAACTAAATGATTGCATAAGAAAACTATAATGTAAATTTGTCTTGTAAAGTATAAAAGATATCCTAGGATTCTAGAATATCTTCAACTTTGTACTATGATTTTAGTCATTTGTACCTGTACCATCAAATGGTATAAATTTATTTACGATACTTTCTTTATTAATTTCATCCGCTCTAAATGTCATAAATGATGTATTGATTTTATTTTCTACAAGTTGTTCTACTTCATCTTGAGTAGCATGTTCTGCTAAAACTAATTCACTTACTAATATTTGTTTTGCATTGTTTAGCATTTTTTTCTCACCTGTTGAAAGTCCTTTTTGTTTTTGCTTAAAACTTAAATTTCTAACAACATCTGCAACTTCGTATATGTCTCCACTTCTCATTTTTTCCATATTATCTCTATAACGTTTATTCCAATTTTTATCCATTTGTGTCTCATCTTGCTCTAGTATTCCAATTACTTTTTCTGCTGACTGTTTATCTATTATATTCCTTACTCCTACTTCCTCTGCTTTTGCTGTTGGAATCATTACTTTTACTTCACCAGGCATCTTAAGAATATAATAAGATTGTTTCTCCCCCAAAATATCTTTTTCTTCGATTGAATCTATTGTACCTGCACCATGCATTGGGTATACAATTTTGTCTCCTACATTGAACATAAAAGTCAACTCCTTTTTAAGAATTTGCAGAAAAAAAATATTATAAAGTTATGTCTATAAGATATAACTTTATTGGATTTTTTAACCATATTTATTATACTACAAAATTTGGTAAAAGTCAAAGATTTTTACCAAATTTTTTTTATTTTTTTCTTTTATGTATATCTTAATTTCCTGTTGAACCAAAGCCTCCGCTTCTTGCACCAGTAGCATTATCTCCATCAGTCACAAAATATTTTTGAAAAACTGCTTGACCAATACATTCACCTTTTTTTATCTGCACATCTTCTTCTTTTATATTGTAAAAAGCAAACATAATATGACCATCATTATCAACATTTCCATAATAGTCTTTATCTATAACACCTACACTGTTAGCTAAGATTAGACCTCTCTTTTTTGGATTTGAACTTCTATTATATAAAAATAGAACTTCATCATCTTGCATATATGCTTTTAGACCTGTTTTTACAAGTGTTGGTGCCATTCCCTTTTTAAAACTTGGAATAACAACATCTTCTGCAGCTTCAATATCATATCCTGCTGAATACTGTGTTTTACGAACTGGTAAATTTATTGCTTTATCCTCAAAGCCTTTTGCTATTTCAAAACCTCTTACTTTTTCCATTTGACTACTCCTTTATAAATTATTTACATATCAAAAATGAGCCTTTTGCAGCTCATTTTATTTTACATTATACATTTTTATAATCTTGTATTTTCTTGTATGCATATACTGCTGATATTCCAAATATAACAATTAAAACTACTACTGGAAGAGAATCTGCCATACCAGAATTTGGTAGGTTTGTATTAGTACTTGTATTATTTAAACTATTTCCTGTTGTAGCTGTTGGTGTTGTTGTAGTATTTCTTAGATTAGCAGTATTTAAACCACTTGCAGTGTTAGTACCATTTGTACCATTAGTTCCGTTTACGCCATTAGTAGTGCCATTTGCGACATTAGTTCCATTAGTACCATTTCCTGTTCCATTAGCCACATCACCTAAATCTGCATAATCACTAGATGGTGCTGCAAATACGTTTGTTGCAATTGATAATAGCATTGCTCCTATAAGTATAAGTAACATCAATTTTACAAATTTTGAATTCTTCATATTTTTCTCTCCTTTAAATTGTTTTTTATTAGTATTCTACAAATATTATTTATTATACTACATTTTTCAAATATTTGCAAGTAAATACAATAAATTTTCTTTTGTTTACTGTAAATATTTTATACTTTTGCTTTAAATATGTCAATACTTTTTTTATATTTTTTTAATTTTTTACATTTGCTACAATTGTGATTTGATTAATCAATCTTGTATTTTCATCAAATGCCATTGTTACTGTATATTCACTACTATTTCCTTCTTGTGCTAAAGCAACCAAAAGTTCTTGAAATTTTTCTTCATTACTTGTATTTCTTTTTACATTTACTAAAATGCTTGCCACTCTTGTTTTATCAGAATCTTTGATTGGTTCATACGTAATTTGTGCATCTGACATGCTTCCTTTTACTGTTTCTATTAATTGTTTTACAGTATCTGTATTTACATTTTTACCAATAAACATTGATAATTGTGAATTGAATCTGTTTCTTTCTACTTCTGTTACTGTTTCTTCTTCTGAATCTTCATTAAAAGTAATTTCATGTTCATTTAAAATTTGTAAATTTTTTAGCATTAAATTAATATCTTCTAATGTAATATGACTTATAATATTTTTTATTTTTTCATTTACATTAGCATCTAATACTTTTATAATTCTTTGAGCCTGATCTTGTTCTAGATTTTCTAAGTTAACACTATTGTTTTCATCAAATGCAGGTTTTTCCTCAAATTGTTCTACTTGGTTAATATATTGTGTAATATCTAGATTTGCAACATTTTCTCCTATAGCATATTGAACTTTATATGTATTTTGCATTTCTTCATTTTCTTTATTTTGGTTTATTTCTATTTTAAAATTTTGTTCTTCAACGTCATCTTTCATTTTTTGATATTGAAAATTCATAGTTTGTGAATCAGTTTGTACTGCTCTTTCTATAATAATATTATCTTTTATAACACTATTATCCAAGTTTTCTATATACTCAATTTTTATATTACCTTGTAGCATATCTAAATTTATTGTTTCTTTTGAGGTTTTTAACATAGTTCTAACAGTTTGTCCATCATATACATATACTGTTATTTCTGTTTCTTCCTGACCAATATTATGATTTTTTATTTCTTGGATTTCATCATCTATCAGTTGTATTACTGTATTTCTTAATGTTTGTCCATCTTTTTGTTCATATAAGTAATATTTTGTTAATTGTTCTTCCATAACATCTAATTTTCCTAGAAGAATCTGGTCTTTTTCTATCTGTTCTAAAATCGCAATAATCAAATTATTTAATTCTTCTTCTGTCAATTTCAACGAATATGCATTTGTTGAATATTGAGCTCCATTTAAGTCTATTACTTCTTTTGATTTTTTATATTGTGATTTTTCTGAATGTTGTTGTAAAATACTTAAATATGTACTTGAAAGCACTTCTACTTCACTTGGAGTAAATGAAATAAATTGTGATACATTAAGTGGTTCAAACATATATGTCAAATATTCTAAATCTTTTTTTGATATTCCTGTTTTTAATTCTAATTCATCTAAGTTTTGTTTTGTGGCTGTTACAAATTGCTTTATACCTTCTAACCTTATGCCATATGTTTCACCACTTTGCATATATTCCATTTGCGCAATTTTTTCATTTTCATATGCAAGTCTTATATCTTTATAATTGTATTGTTCTTGCTTGTCTATTTTACTAGATATATCAATTTCCGCATTGTTAACACTGATATTTTTTCCTTCTTTATCTGAATAAGATAATTTTGCAGTTAAATTTGTTTCTAATTTTTGTGTTGCCAAAAAATCTTTAATTCCTGTCGCTTCCTGAGTTGCAACTTCATTAGCCATATCTACATTTTGCAATATATATTTTGTAAACAATATATCAGACGCTTTAAATATATCTGTTGTAAAATATAGTGCAACTAGAGTTGCTATAATGCCTACCACTAATATAATAATTAAGGTAATAATGATAATGCCCATTTTTTTCTTTTTAGCTATCATATTCATCTCCTCCTAGTTTTATATCTTTCGTATATCTTTATTATACAGTTTTTTGTTTTTTTATTCAATAGTTACAAATAAATTACTTATTTTCTCTTTGCTTAACAGCCTCATACATAATAATACCAGCTGATACAGAAGCATTTAATGACGTAATTTTTCCTTTCATTGGAATTTTTACTAAAAAGTCGCAATTTTTCTTTACTTTTTCTCCAATTCCTTGTCCTTCACTTCCTATAACAATTGCAAGTGGTCCTTTCAAGTCTTGTTTATCATAATTTTGAGTGGCAGCACCATCTGTCCCACATATCCATAATCCATTTTCTTTTAATTCATTTATTGCCTCTGTAATATTAGTCACTCTTGCAATTTTCATATATTGTGTTGCTCCTGCTGATACTTTATTGACAGTACTGTTTACAGCAGCTGCTCTTCTTTTTGGTATGATAATTCCATGTACTCCTGCTGTTTCTGCTGTTCTAATGATAGAACCCAAATTATGTGGATCTTCAATCCCATCTAGAACTAATACAAATGCATCCTCATTTTTTTGTTTGCTATATTCTAAAATACCATCAATTGAACTATAATCAAAAGGAGGTACAATTGCAATTACTCCTTGATAATTCTCAGTTTTTGCCATTTCTTGCATTTGTCTTTTATCTTTTTCTACAATTATTATTTTTCTTTCTTTTGCTTTTGCAATAATTTGGTTAATAGAACCATGTTTTTCACCT
Organism: uncultured Clostridia bacterium; assembly: GCA_947628925.1. Classification (GTDB taxonomy): domain Bacteria; phylum Bacillota; class Clostridia; order TANB77; family CAG-508; genus CAG-269. Next base: position 8,103 of record CANRBU010000022.1, read on the forward strand.
TTTGTAACAAATATTTTATTAATTGCTTTTCCACTTTCTATTAATTCTAAAACCGAATTTCTACCTTCAATTTGGTCTTGATAATTTTCTTCCATATTAATCACATTCCTCTAATCTTCATCAATTTTTAGTACAGATAAAAATGCTTCTTGTGGTACTTCAACACTACCTATTTCGCGCATTTTCTTTTTGCCTCTCTTTTGCTTTTCTAATAGTTTTTTCTTTCTTGTAACATCTCCACCATAACATTTAGCTAGTACATCTTTTCTCATTGCTGAAATTGTTTCTCTTGCAATTATTTTCCCACCTACTACTGCTTGTATTGGGACTTTGAATAATTTCCTTGGAATCTCTTCTTTTAATTTTTCAACCATCTTTTTACCACGTTCATAACTTCTATCTTTATGTAATATAAAACTAAGTGCATCTACTTGTTCATTATTAATGTAAATATCTAATTTTACTAAATCCGAACGCCTGTATTCTTTAAATTCATAGTCAAATGATGCATATCCTTTTGTTTTTGATTTTAAATTATCAAAAAAGTCATATATAATTTCATTTAAAGGCATTTCATATATAAGTGTTACTCTATTTTCATCTAAATATTGCATGTCAACATATATTCCTCTGCGTTTTTGACAAATATCCATTACATTTCCCACATACTCTTTTGGCAAGAAAATACTTGCTGTTACAAAAGGTTCTTCCATATATGAAATTTCTTGTGGTGTTGGAAGTTCAGATGGATTATATATTTCTAAAACTTCTCCTGTTGTTTTATATACTTTATAAATAACAGAAGGAGCTGTTGTAATTAAGCTTAAGTCAAATTCTCTATCTAGCCTTTCTTCTATAATTTCTAAATGTAATAAACCTAAAAATCCGCAACGGAATCCAAAGCCTAATGCAGCTGATGTTTCTGCTTCATATGTAAGTGATGAATCATTTAACCTAAGTTTTTCTAATGCTACTTTTAAATTTTCGTAGTCACTTCCATCTACTGGATATAATCCACAATATACCATTGGTGTTACTTTTTTATAGCCTTTTAATGGTTGTTCTGCTGGATTATCTTTTAATGTAACTGTATCTCCTACATGTATATCAGATAAATTTTTCACACTAGCTGATATATAGCCAACTTCTCCTGCTGATATCATTCCAGTTGGCATATATAAGTTTGGTGCAAAATATCCAACTTCTGAAACAGTATAAGTTTTATTAGTAGCCATTAATAATATCTCGTCACCTACTTTTATTGTTCCATCAACAACTCTTACATATGCCACTGCTCCTCTGTAATTATCATAGTAAGAATCAAAAATTAAGCATTTCGCTTTTGCATTTTCATCACCTTTTGGAGCTGGTAGGTCTGTCACTATTCTTTCTAATACTTCTTCTACATTTAAACCAGATTTTGCTGATATACATGGTGCATCCATAGCTGGTATTCCAATTATATCTTCAATTTCTTTTTTTACTTCGTCTGGTCTAGCATTAGGCAAGTCCACTTTATTTATAACTGGCAAAACTTCTAAATTATTATCTATTGCTAAATAAACATTTGCTAAAGTTTGAGCTTCTACACCTTGGCTACTATCTACAACTAAAATTGCTCCATCACAAGCAGCTAAACTTCTTGACACTTCATAATTAAAATCCACATGTCCTGGTGTATCTATCAAATTAAAAGTATATTCTTGTCCGTCTTTTGCTTTGTATTTCATTCTAACTGCTTGAGATTTTATTGTAATTCCTCTTTCTTTTTCTATTTCCATATTATCTAATACTTGATTTTCCATTTCACGCTTTGAAAGAACGCCTGTCATTTCTATCAGCCTGTCTGCTAATGTTGATTTGCCATGGTCTATATGTGCAATTATGCTAAAATTTCTTATATGTGCTTGTTTATCATTTGGCATGTTATCTCATCCTTTCTAAAGTTCTCTATTTGCAATATTTTATCATATATTTTCATAAAAATCAATTTTTATTTTGTACTAATACAAAATGCTTATTCTTTTATTAAATTATATACATTTTTATATCCAAGTTTTTCTAATTTATTTTGAGCTTTTTTGCTTCTTACACCACATTCACAATATAAAATAATTTTTTCTTCTTTATTTGGAATTTTAGTTAATATAACAGATTCTATTTCATATGATGGTATACAAATTGCATCATATAAATGTCCTTCTTGATATTCTTGTGGGCTTCTAACATCAATCAATATAGCTCCTTGTTCTAATAATTCTTCTAATTGTTTTGTATCAATATTGCTTTCATCTGCACTCCTTTTTAGCCTATATTTCAATGCATTAATAAATTTTTTTATCATTTAAAATCACCTTTCCAATATACGTATTCATCTTATATATCTTATTTATTTTTTTGCATTATGTTTCCTTTTTTTAGTTACATTTATTTTATTTTTTGTGGATAATTTACTGTGGATACTGTGGATAACTTTGGGGATAACCGAAAAACTGCACTTTTATTTTTTAGGTTTATGCACATTTCGATTTTTATTTTATGTTTTCTACAGTTATTTCCATTTTTTATTTTAGTTTATGTGTACTTTTTTTGTAAAAAAGCTATTAAAAAAAGACAGTTTTTAGCGAAAAAACTATCTTGATTTTACTAATTAATAAATATGTAATATACAATTCCTATTATTTCTAGAATAGTAATAAACGGTAAACCTATTGTAAATTGTGGCTTTTTGGTTTTGTGTCTAAAAGTATACATTCCTGTGATTGTTCCAATTCCACCACCTAGAGCTGTTATTATAAACAATGTTTTTTCCGGTATGCGCCATTTACCCTTTTCAGCTTTTCTTTTATCTATAAACATTATTAAAAACCCTATTACATTTATTATTAGTAAATATATAAAAAAATTTTGTACAGTAAAAATACTTTTATAATCAATATTATTTTGATACATCTGCTTTCCCCTTTCTTTTTTATATTAACAAATTAATTTTCTAAAATCAAGTAGTCCATGCACTTTTCCTTTTTTTACACATATACTTTTGTTATAAAGAATTGGAGGTACATTTATGTTTTCTCTATTATCTCTAACCGGTTTTTTAGGTTTTTTAAAGTCTGCTGTTTTCGTTGTAGGATATATTCAAGGAAGTAATTTGTTTCCCGAACCACTTTCTCTAGAAGAGGAACAAAAATGCTTACAAGAAATGGCAAATGGTAGTGAAGAAGCTCGAAATATTTTGATAGAAAGAAATTTACGTTTAGTCGCTCATGTAGCTAAAAAATATGCATCTACTAATGTAGAACAAGAAGATTTAATTTCAATTGGGTCAATTGGTTTAATAAAAGGTATTAATAGTTATAAATTAGATAAAGGTAGCAAATTAAGTACATATGTATCACGCTGTATTGATAATGAAATTTTAATGCATTTAAGAGCAACTAAAAAACTTGGTGCTGAAGTTCCATTAAATGAACCTATTGGTAAAGACAAGGATGACAATATTGTTACTTTGCAAGAAGTTTTAGAAAACGAAGAAAGAAACATTGAAGAAGAAGTAGATTTAAAATTAAAAATAAAATTATTATATGAAAAAATAAAATCAGTTTTAAAAGATCGAGAAAAAACAATTATAGAATTGCGTTTTGGCTTAGGTGGTCACAAACCAAAAACTCAACATGAAATTGCAGAAATGATGGGAATCTCTCGTTCTTATGTATCACG
>CANRBU010000023.1 GCA_947628925.1 uncultured Clostridia bacterium
CCTATTTTTCAATATTTATTAAAAAAATATTTGAAAAATTTTTTATTTTTCTATTGACATATTACCTACTGTCTTTCTTTAATACTAATATAATAGTACATTTTTTAAATAAAAGCAAGCATAAATTATTTTTAATGTTTTCCAGATTTTTGAATTGACAAAAAAAGTCGAAAAATATAAAATAATATTAGGTGATTTTATGAAAGCAAAAGATAAGAAAAAAAATAAAATAATAATCACAGCAATACCTATTATTATTTTATTCGTAATAATAATTGTTTATAACATGTTTTTAGAGAAAAATCAAGCATATTCAGTTAATAGCAAAATAGAAAATCAAAATTCATCACATATATTAAATAATGCACAAAAGATTGACATAGATGCAATAATAGAAAAAAACAAAGGAGAAAAGATTTCAGAAGAATATAGGCAAGAAGAAGTAGTATTAGAATATTTAACAGAATATGTTACAAATGAAGAATTAGCTAAAGGAGAAACATACATTATACAAGAAGGAATAAAAGGAACACAAAAAATCGTTTACAAAAAAAATTATGAAAATGGCAACATTGTAGAAGAACAAGTATCAGCAGAAATCACAAAACCAGCAGTTAAGCAAATAATTGAAGTTGGAACAGGAAATAAAAAAACAAAGCAAACAATAAAAATAGGTGATGAAGTACAAATCACATCAGATGAATTGACTATAACAAATGAACCTCAAGAAGATAGCCAAAAAGTAGGCAAAGTAAAAAAAGACAACAAAGTAACAGTAAAAAAAATACAAGGGGATTGGTATTACATCCAATATAAAAACATAGAAGGATGGGTAAAAAAAGAAGGAACAAGAGCAATCACGATAGAAGAAATTGAAGCAAATCAAGAAACAACAGGAATAGTGCAAAAATTAAGCTTTAATATGCCACTAAATAAACCAAGCGGACTTTCATTAGAACAATTTCAAAAAATATTAACAGACAGCAAAGATAAAAATAAAATTTTTTCACAAAATGCACAATATTTTTATTACATAGAAAAACAATACAAAATAAATGGAGTTTTTGTTGCAGCAATGGCAATTCATGAAAGTGCATGGGGAACATCAAAAATAGCTAGAGATAAAAATAACCTATTTGGCTACGGAGCATATGACTCTAACCCATACAATGGAGCATATCAATTTTCACGGAATTTCAGAAAGCATAGACTTGATTGCAAGAGTTTTAGTAAAATATTATTTGAACCCAAAAGGTACAAGCATCTACGGAGGTGAGAAAGCAGTAGGTTCATATTATAATGGAACAACCATATCAGCAGTAAATAAAAAATATGCAACAGACAAAAATTGGGCAAAAAATATATATTCATATATGCAATATTTATACGCAAAATTGTAACTTTTTTTGCAAATTTACTTGCTATTTTTTCAAAGATATTGTATGATATAGTAGTGAAGAAGTTTTTAAAACTGAAAGGGGCTTACGGAAATGAAAAAAGTAGCAATATTTACAATAATTATACTACTAATTTTTGGCTTTTTTGCAACAACTAATCCTGTACAAGCCACAGAACAAGTTATTGATGAAAAAACAGAAAGCCAATTAGTAGAAATTAAAGAAAATCAGGCAAAAACATTAGAAGATTACAAACAAAAATATGGCTCAGACTCATACGGAGTTGTTGCCTATATTTTACATTTGATACAAATCTATAGTATACCATTTTGCTTTTTAGGATTTGCCATAGGAGCCGTACGTAAATATGTAATTGGTATTCGTAGATTAGATACACTAGAAAAAGGAATGACACTTATGGTAGCTTTTTCAGTTATATTAATTATTTGCCAAGTCTTGCCACTTGCATTTGCAGTGTTCATAAGATTTGGAAGGGGGTAACAAATGAAAGTATTATTTGCTGTAAGTAATGAAGAGGTTTCAGAAAATATAGTTAAAAGATATCAACGAGAATATAAAGAAATCATATCATATAAAAATGTATATTACTTTAATGCAATTTTAAAAGAATTACAAAAAGATAAAACTTATGACAGAGTAGTCATTAGTGAAGATTTAGAGTCATTTACTCATAATCAATATGATCAAATAGATAAATTCATATTCGAAAAATTAGATAGCATAAGTGATGAAGCGTCAAACTTTAAAGGTGATGACATTCCAATCATTTTAATTTGCTCAGACAGAAGAACAAAATCTGAGCAAATGCTAGTAAAACTTTTTGGAATAGGAATTTATAATGCGTTAATTGGTACAGATAGAACAGTAGAAGAACTTTGCAAATTAATACATAAACCACGTCTAAAAAAAGAAGGAAAGACATACTACAAAATTGATGTAGACAATGTAAAATATCAAGCAGAAAATGAAAATGATGTTAGTGAAGTAGAAATTCAAAACATACTAGCACATTATAAAAGACTAGGAAAAAATGAAGAAAAATATGTAGAAAGCTTTGATAACATTGCAGCACAGTATAATGATACACAATTAAGAATTATTGCAAAATTTTTGCCTTTAAATGTAAGAGCTGTACTAGAGGAAAAATCACCTAAATATCAAAAAGTGATGGCTTTTAATGCAAAAGTAACAGACAATTTAAGGAAAAAGAAGGGACATGAAGCAGCAGAAGGACCAACACAAAAATTATTAAAGACAAACAATATGCGTGAAACAGTTCTATCAAGACCTGTTGTTATTCCAAATGCAGTAAGTTTAGAAAAAGGTAAAAAGATATCTAAAGCAAAAACAGAAACTCAAGAACCAGAACCAACTACTACAAAAACAGAAACTCAAGAAGCATCAATTAAGCAGATAGAAAGAGAAATAAACACATATGTAAAAAAAGAAAATGAATTTGTAGAAAAACCATCAGCACCTCTAAAAGAAGAAGTTGAAGAAACAGTAGAAGAAGTTCAACCAGTAAAAAGAGGTAGAGGAAGACCTAGAAAAAATGTTGAAATTCAAGAAAATGCAGAAGAACCAGTAAAGAAAAAAAGAGGAAGACCTAGAAAAGTAGCTGAGGAAGAAAAACCAGAAGAGGAAGACTTTGAAGAATTAATAATGCCAGGAATAGAAGAAAAGGAAGATGAAGAAGAAGATATACTTATGCCAACTATAGAAGAAGAGCAAGATGAACAAGACGAACTAGTAGAATTACCAGGAGTTGAAGAAGACGAAGAAGAACAATATGAGCAAGAAGATGAAGAAAATGAGGAAGAGGAAGAAGATGAAATATCTATAATTCCTGGATTTGAAGACGAAGCAGAAGAAGAGCCAATTCAAAGTAATAATTATGTAGAAGATTTATATAAATCAAGAACAGTACCAGAAGTAAGACAAACACCAATGGTAGAACACACAATAGAAAGAGTAGAAGAACCAATAAATCAAGCAGATATACAAAATCTATTAACAGAAAACAAGAAGATTGCATGCTTTGTAGGAACTAGCAAAAATGGAACATCTTTCATTGTAAATAACATAGCAGAAGTATTATCAACAGCAGGAATACCAACAGCTATACTAGACACAACTCAAAACAGAAACTCTTATTATATTTATACAAACAATGATGAAGCATTAAGAAAAGCAGCACAAAATTCAATTAGCAATTTAATTGCAGGACAACCAAACGGAATTCAGGTAAACAAAAATTTATCAGTATACACTCCAGTACCAAGTGAAGAAAGTGAAATAAATAGAGCAGGAGATATATTAAAAACATTAGCACAAAATTATGAAGTAGTTTTAATTGACTGTGATTTTCAAACTCCAACAGCATACTTCTCATATGCACAAGAAATATATTTAATTCAATCTTTAGATGTTTTAACAATACAACCACTAACAGCCTTTTTAAACGGATTAAAAGCAAAACAAGTATTAGAAGAACATAAATTGAGAATAGTTTTAAATAAATTTGAAAAATTAAGAGGGGTAACAGACAAAATAATAATAGGTGGAATGTCATCTTATAATGATCCTGAAATGTCATACATGGTAGATTTATTTGATAAAAATCTAATCAAATATATAGCAATTCCATTTGATGAACAAGTATATGTAACATATTTAGAAGGCTTAATTAATTGCCAATTAACATTAAAAGGCTATCCAAAACAAATAATACAAATACTAACAGAATTAGCTAATATGGTATATCCAGTAAATATAGGAAACAATAAAGGCAAAAAATCAGCATATACACCACCAACATTAAATAATAACAATAATGGCTTCACACCAAGTATAAATTCAACTTTAGAGCAAATGAGAAAATATTAAAAACAAGGAGGGAACATCTTGTGTTAATTGCAATAGTGGTTGTTTTAGTCATTGTTATCATCAGCCTAATCATATATAACATAATGATACATAAAAAAATACAAACATTTAGAAACATAAACCAAAAAATAACAAACTTATCTGTAGTACAAGACTTTATAAATACTATAGGAGAAACATCTAGTGTTGATGATAAAATTACAAAAATAAATGATATATTAATTGAAAAATATGAAATAAAATATTCTACAATAGTTGTATTTGACGGAGCAGAATATGTGGTAAAAGCTTCAAATGTAGATAAAAGACATTGGGATTCTTTAACTAATTTACATGATATAGATATGTTCAAAGACAGTATAACAACAGCAATACCAAAATATGTAACAGTTAATAACGAAAATGAAAGACTACCATATCAAAAAATGGAATTAGGTAGAGCCAAATCAGCAATATTTTTCCCACTATATATTGACAATGTATATATAGGATATTGGATAATGGAAAGTGGTGTGCCACATGACTTTGACAATGTAGATACTACAGTATTAGAAGTCATAAAAGACAATATAGTATCTGTTTTAAAAACAGTTGTACATCAAAAAACATTAGAAGCAATAGTAAGAACTGATTTATTTACAGGCCTATATTCAGAAGAATATTTATATGGTGCAGGAAAAAGAATTATTGACCAATATACAACATCAACAATTTGCATGTTTAGAATAACCAACTTAGAAGAAATAAATCAAAAATATTCTAGAGAATTAGGAAATGAAGTAATTACACAAATAAGTAAACATATTAGAAAAAACATTGCAAAAGAATATGTTTTTATAAGATATATGGGACCTAAATTTGTAATAGTATTTTCAGGTGTAGATATGCAAGCAGTAGCAGATTTTATTTCAGACATAAAAAACACAATGGAAAACATGGAAATAGCTTTAGAAGATGATGAAAAGCAAGTAGCAACGCCAAAATTTAACTTTGTATTATCAACATACTACAAAGGAACAGGGCTAGAAGAAGTCCTTAAAAAGTTAGAAGAGTACTTAGATAATGCAGACAAAAACGAAAATGAAATAACTAATATATAAAAAGGGAGGTAAGCATATGGAATTTGACAAAACAATGAATTTTGAAGTAGAAAAAATTCAAAATATCAGAACAAAGGAAATCTTAAAAGAGGTATATGAAGCTCTACAAGAAAAAGGCTATAACCCAATAAACCAAATAGTAGGATACATTTTATCTGGAGATCCTACATATATTACAAGCCACAACAATGCAAGAAATAAAATCAGAGAAATAGAAAGAGATGAATTATTAGAAAAAATGGTAAAAAATTATATAGGTGTTGAAGATGCATAGAATTCTTGGAATAGATTACGGAGAAGCAAGAGTGGGTATTGCAATAACAGATGGTTTAAATATTACAGCACAAGGCTTAGAAACAATTGAACGAAACCAATCAGATAAAATAATATTGCGTCGCTTAGATGAAATATTTGCAACATATGATGTCGCTACTATTGTTGTAGGCATGCCATATAATATGAATGGTACAAAATCAGAAAGAGCAGAAAAAACAGAGCAATTCATACATAAATTGCGTTGCAAATATCCTGATAAAAAGATTGAAACAATAGACGAAAGGCTCACAACCGTATCAGCACATAAAACAATGAATTTCTTAGAAGTAAATAAAAACAAAAAAAGAAAAATTGTAGACACAATTTCAGCACAATATATTTTAGAAACATATATTGGAAAAAATAATTCATAAAATTACAAAAAACAGTTGAAAAATTTTAAAAAATACTATATTATGATGATAACAAATATTAGTATAGAAATTTTAAATTTGTAGATATTAATATTATAAAACCAGATAAAAGAAAGGAGAAAAAGCATGGACGAAAATTCAGAGGAAGAATTAGACAATATTGTTATTTTAAATGATGAAGAAGGTAATGAAGTAAAATTTGAATTTTTAGATTTAGTAGAATTAAATGATGAAGAATATGTTATATTATTACCAATGACAGAAGATGAAGAGGAAGAAGAAGGCGAAGTAGTTATCTTAAAAGTTGAAGATTCAGATGATGACGAAGAAGAATCTTATGTAAGCGTTGATGACGAAAATATATTAAATCAAGTTTTTGAAATATTCAAAGAAAGATTCAAAGATGACTTCGATTTTGTAGACTAAAAGGCAATTTGAGACAATTAGGGACGGTCCTTCATTGTCCCGTAAGGAGGGACAAAAAGAAGGAAAGTCCTTTTTTGTATGTTGCTAAAGAAAAGAAATTTATAAGATAAAGGAGATAAAAAAATGAAAAAATTATCAACATATTTATTAGTTATGTTTATGATTATGTTTTGGGGATTTAGAGTAGTATTAACACTAATGTCACAAATGGGAGATGGACTAATGGGAATTGTACCAGCAAATCTTACATTTGAAATAGTGTTATTATTTGCAACTTTAGTATGTGTTATTTTAGTTGTAAAAAGAAAACTAATAGGGGCGGTACTATATCTAGCATTATATGCAGTTTATTTTGGAGGAGAGTTAACAACGACAATCACAAAAATGACAAATGGAGGAGTATTGACAACTCAAGAAATGGGAAGTGCATTTTTCTCTTTAATAGGTATTATGCTAGCATTAGCAGTTTTAATTGATTTACTATTAGATAAAAACAGAAAAGCACACCCAGTTGATAAGAAAACAGACTGGTTTTATAAAAAATGAACAATTTGATAGAGAAATGGACGAAAGAGCTGATAAAAACAATTACAGAACAATGTAAAAAGTAACAAAGGAGGAAAAAACTTGACATCAAATCATAAAGAAAAAGTAAGAAAAAGAATAGATAAAAACATTAAAGAAAAAGCCAGAAAAATAAAAATAAACAATTTTATAATAATAATAGCAATGATTATCACAGCAACAGCAATATACTATTCATACCAATTATTTTCAACATTGCTAACTAGAAGAATTGTAGAAACATCAATTCAAAATATGCGAGAAATATCAAGACATGACGAACAATCAATTATTTCTGGATTAGAGCACAGATGGGGAGACTTAGAAGGTATAGCTAAAGAAATCAGGCAAGATAAATTTAGTAGTACACAAGATATGCTAAAACAATTAAATATTAAAGCAGAATCAGCAGAAGCACAAGAAATAGTGCTAGTAACAGAAGAAGGAAAAGTCTATACAAGTACATATACTATTAAAGAAGATAAAGAATTATTAGAATCATGTAAAAGTGCAGAAAAAGAAAGGTTTGTAGAAAGAAGAGATAGCAGTAAAGAGCTAGCAGCAGACATCAGAAAAGCAAAATTATTCCTAGGTTCAAAAATAGAACCATTTACAATAGAAGGACAACGTTTTGTATATATAGGTGGATACTATGAAACAAACAATTTAACAGAAGAATTAAAAATAGCAAGCTATGGAGGACAAGGCTATAGTAGCGTTATAGATAAAGATGGATATTTTTTAGTTTCAATATACAATGAGAACAACTTTTTCGAAAGGGAAGATTTTTATACAGTAATTTCAAAAGAAAAACTTGGAAATGGATTAACAGTAGAAAAAGTTCGTAAAAAAATAGCAAATAGAGAAGAATTTGCACTAGAATATGTATTAGATGGACAAACACGTATAATGACATGTACACCAATGGATGATTTAGATTGGTATTGCATAATGTCTGTACCACTTTCAATTTATCAAGAGCAAAGTAGTGACATGTTACGAATGTTAACAATTCTGATTTTGGCAGTATTGATTACAATAGGAATCGTAATTATATTAATATTCAGAAATCGTTCACAACGTAATGCTATGGATTTTGAAATAAAACATAGAGATGAACTGGAATCTGCACTTGCACTTGCAGAACAAGCAAGCAGAGCAAAAACAACATTTTTAAACAATATGTCACATGATATACGTACACCAATGAATGCAATTATAGGATATACATCACTAGCAAAAACACATATAAACAGTAAAGAGAGAGTAACAGACTATTTAGAAAAAATCACTCAATCATCAAACCATCTACTTTCATTGATAAATGATGTATTAGACATGAGCAGAATAGAATCAGGAAAAGTAAGTATAGAAGAAAAAGAAGAAAATCTTGCAGAAATATTGCACAGTATAAAAAATATAGTACAAGCAGATATCAAAGCAAAACAGATGGAATTTGTTATAGACACAGTAGATGTCACAGATGAAAATATATATTGTGATAAATTAAGAATTAACCAAATATTAATTAATTTATTATCAAATGCAATCAAATTTACAGAACCAGGTGGAACAATATCAATTCGTGTAACAGAAAAACCAACACCAAAAAAAGGTTATGGAATATATGAATTTAAAATAAAAGACAATGGAATAGGAATCAGCAAAGAATTTCAAAAAGAAATTTTCGAACCATTTGCAAGAGAACGCAATTCAACAGTCAGCGGAATACAAGGAACAGGTCTTGGAATGGCAATTACAAAAAATATAGTAGACATGATGGGTGGAACAATCAAATTAGAAAGTGAAGTAGGAAAAGGAACTGAATTTACAGTAACAGTAAAACTAAAATTACAAAGCGAACATAAAGAAATAGAAACAATCGAAAACTTAAAAGATGAAAGAGTATTAGTTGTAGATGATGATATGGATTCATGTCAAAGCATTTCACACATGTTAAGACAATTTGGATTAAAATCAGAATGGACAATGTATGGAAAAGAAGCAGTAGCACGTGTAAAAGAAGCAATACAAATGAAAGAACAATATCAAATATATATAATAGACTGGTTAATGCCAGATATGAATGGTATTGAAACAACAAGGCGTATACGTAAGCTAGTAGGTGATGAACCAAAAATAATAATGCTTTCAGCATATGATTGGGGAGAAATTGAACAAGAAGCAAGAGAAGCGGGAGTAACAGAATTTATAAGCAAACCACTATTCCCATCAGATTTAAAAAGGATATTATTGAAAATTTCAGGTCATGAGAAACAAGAAGAAAAACAAGAAGAAAAAATTGATTTTTCAGGTAAGAAAATACTTCTTGTAGAAGATAATATGATGAACAGAGAAATTGCTACAGAATACTTACAAGATTTTGGGTTTGAAGTTGAAAATGCAGAAAACGGAAAACATGCATGCGAAATTCTAGAAAAATCTAAACCCGGCGATTTTGACTTAGTATTGATGGATATTCAAATGCCAGTAATGAATGGTTATGATGCAACAAGAACAATTCGTAACTTTAGCAATAAAGAAATAGCAAACATTCCAATATTAGCAATGACAGCAAATGCTTTTGAAGAAGATAAAAAAGCAGCAAAAGAAGCAGGAATGAACGGGCATTTAGCAAAACCTGTTGATATTGAGAAACTAATAGAAGCACTTAAAGAATTTGTAAAATAATATCTAGGAAAGGAAGAAAAAAATGAAAAAACAAATGACAATAATTGTGATAGTTTTAGTTATACTATCAGTAAGTTTATTAGGATTAAAACAAATTTTAGAAAATAAAAAGCCAGAAACTACTCCAAAAGAAGAAAAAGAAAGCATTACATTAGTTGTAAAAACACCGGTGTTACAAATGACTTCTTTAAAAGATAATACAATCAATGACACTTACACATATATGAAAAAGGTAGCACAAGCATTTGAAGAACAATATAAAGATGCAAATGTCAATGTAAAAGTAGTACAATTTGCCAAAGCTGATGAAGATGAACAAATAATAGGATGCTTTGGAACAGAACAAGCAACAGATGTCCTATTTGAAGAATATTTCAATATGTCAACTTATATTCATACTGGAAAAGTAGTGCCTTTAGATGGAATAATTACAGAAGATATAAAAAATGATATTGATGACAATTATTGGGAACTTAGCAAAATAAATGAAAAAACATATATGATGCCATATTTTAATATGCAAAACACATTAAGTTATAACAAAGATTTATTTAGACAAGTAGGACTTGAAAAATATGTATCTGACGAAGATGTTGTTCAAACATGGTCAGTACAAGATTTTGAAACAATTCTTTCAACATTACAAAAAAACTTGCCAGAAAATATATACCCAATGATGATGTATGGAAAAAATGAAATGGGTGACACACACGTTATAACACTTTTACGCAGTAGGGGAAGTACATTCTTTGATGAAAATGGAAGAGTAAAATTAACTACACCAGAGGGAATAAGTGCTGTACAATGGCTAATGGATTGCAACAAAAAAGGATATTTCCCAGCAAATGCAGAAAACATAGAAATAAATGATTGTTATAACTTATTTACAAATGGTCAATTAGCAATATATATAACTAACGCAGTATTAGATGAATCAATTAAAGAAACAAATGTAAACTATGGAAATGCTAATTTCCCTTCAATGGATGGAAAAGGATTTAGCACTAATTTCTTAACAGGTTTTGAAGTATTTGATAATGATGATGAAGAAAGACTAAAAGTGGCAAAAGACTTTGTAAAATTTGTTTATGAAAATGATGAGTGGAATGACTACCAAGCAGGAGCAATTCCATGTAGCCAAAAAGTAGCAGAAAAATTTGCAAAAGAACTAGAAGGTAAGCAAAAATATATAGAAAATAGCCAAACAGGATGGAACTTTACAGGAAATGCGCCTACATGGAGAAAAGTAAGAGATGTATTCTATAAAGACATCAAAGAACTATTATATGGTGAAAAAACAGCAGAAGAAATGGCTAAACAAATCGAAGATGATTGCAACCAAGCAATAGAAGAAGGCTATGAAAAAAGTATTTTACATGATTAAATAACACAAGAATAATAGAAGAAAAGCAAGCAATTAGTTGAAAATTGCTTGCTTTTATGTTAAAATATTAACAGTATTATCCAATCAAAAATCACATATTTTAATTCCGTCAAATTCGACTGGCTTAGAAAAAATTCCGGCAAGAAAGGAATGATAGTTAAAATGGAAAATAAAACAAATATTAACTGGTACCCTGGCCATATGGCAAAAACCAAAAAGCAAATTATAGAAGACCTAAAACTAGTAGATATAGTAATAGAATTGCTTGATGCAAGAATACCAAAATCTAGCAGAAATCCAGATATTCAGGAAATCACAAAAAACAAAAAGAAAATCATAATATTAAATAAATGTGATTTAGCCAACGAAAAAGAAAACCAAAAATGGATTTCATACTTTGAAACACAAGGAATACCAGCAATTGCTGCAAACTCAAACACAGGTTATGGAATACAAAA
>CANRBU010000024.1 GCA_947628925.1 uncultured Clostridia bacterium
AAAATAACTCCTATCATTGCAATATATGCATAAGAATAATTCATATTCCAATATGTGTTTGCAAAATATGTATATGCCAACATTAGAGCAACTGCACCTATTGTTCCTGCAATACAACCTTCAATTGATTTTTTGGGACTTACTTTACTAAATTTATGTTTTCCAAATTTAATTCCAACAAAAAACGCAAAAATATCTGTTCCCCATGCTGCAAATAAAGCATACCATATTAATATTTTTCCATCCGGCATACCATTAATAAAAGCTACAAACATCATAAAAAATACAGCATAAAATATTCCTAAAAAAGTATATGCTACATCTTTAAAAGTAATGTTCATATCTGTTGCTATAACATTAGCAAATAATATCATTAGAATCGTAGGTACTGATAAAGTTACAACTATATTCAAACTTTCTTGAGGTATAATATGAATAAAACAAATACTAAAGCAACTTAAGTATCCTACCCATCTAATTGGTTTGCATATTTTAGATACTGCATTAAAATATTCATCAATAGCTAATATAGCAGCAATTGACAATAAAAAATCTACAATATACTTATTTCCAATTAAAAGTATGATTAAAACTAACCCAAAGCCTAATATTCCTGATGTAATTCTTCTAAAATCCATATTTGTATTTATATGATATACCTATCATATTCTCCTTTCCATATTTTGTTTGCACACAATAATATTAATTTGCTCCAAACTTCCTAGTTCTTTTTTGGTAAGCTTCGATTGCACTATCTAAATCTTTTTCTGTAAAATCAGGCCAGTTTTTTTCTACAAAAATAAATTCTGAATAAGTTAATTGCCATGGTAAAAAATTACTTAAACGCAATTCACCACTTGTACGTATTAATAAATCTGGATCAGGTTGACCTGCTGTATATAAATTATCACTTATATCTTTTTCTGTTATATCTTTTGGATCTAAATTTCCTTCTTTTACATGTGTTGCAATATTTTTCATTGCATGTAACAATTCTTCTCTTCCACCATAATTTAATGCAATATTGAAAACAATGCCTGTGTTATTTTTTGTTTTTTCCATTGATTTATCAATACTTTTTTTCATTCTTTCTGATAAACCATCTTTACTTCCTATAATTCTAACTTTGATGTTCTCAGTATCTGCACGTTTTGTATAATCATCTAAATAACTTTGGAATAATGCCATAAGTGCTGATACTTCATCTTGCGTTCTTTTCCAATTTTCAGTTGAAAATGCATATGCTGTTATATACTTTATTCCAATTTTATTTGCATATCTAACTATATTTTCTAATACTTTTGCACCTTCTTTATGACCTAAAGCAACCGGTTTTCCTTGTGCTCTTGCCCATCTTCTATTTCCATCCATTATAATTGCAATATGCTCAGGCAAATTATTTTTATCATAGCTCATGTTATTTTTCATCCTTCCTTATATTGGAAAATATTATTTATTTCTATTTGCAATATACATTGCTAATTGCTTTAAAAATTCAGCTTTTTCGCCATATTTTTCCATGCATTTTACTGCATCTTCTGTAAGTGTTTCTAAAATATCTTTTGCACCTTCTAAACCATATTGTGATACATATGTGCATTTTTGTTTTTCTTTATCATTTCCAACTGGTTTTCCCAATATTTCAGCATTTCCTTCTTCTGATAAAATATCATCTTTTACTTGAAATGCTAAACCTATTTTTTCAGAATATCTTGTTAAATTTTCTAAATCTTGTTCACTACAGTCTGCAAGTATAGCTCCTATTCTAACACATAATGTTAATAATGCTCCTGTTTTATTTTGATGAATATATTCCAAATCTTTTATTGTAATTTTTTTACCTTCAAATTCTGTGTCAATATATTCACCTATCAACATTTTATCAATAGCTCTTGAAAACTCATTAAAAATTTGTATTTTTGCATTTTTTTCTTTTTCATTTACTGTATTTTGAATATCTTGACTAATTACAATATATGCATTATTTAATAAGCTATCACCTGCTAAGATAGCTGTTGCTTCATTAAATTGCTTATGGTTTGTTGGTTTTCCATGTCTAAAATCATCATTATCTATTCCAGGTAAATCATCATGTATAAGTGAAAAATTATGGACCATTTCAATTGCTACTGCATATGGCATACATATATCATAATTTGTGTTATTGCTCAAAAGTTTATATGTTGCTAATATTAAAATTGGTCTTATTCTTTTTCCACCTGCCATTAAGCTATATTCCATAGATTCATTTAATACTTTTTCTAAACCTTCTTTTTTTCTAAGATATTTACTCAACTCTTGGTTTATTGTTTGTTGATATATCTGTAATCCCTCTTTAAAATCCATTATACTGACATAACCTCTTTCTCTTTATTTGATAACATTTGATCAATTTCTTCTATACTTTTATCTGTCATTTTTTGTATATCTTGTTCTGCTTGTTTTAATTCATCTTCTGTAAGGTTACCTTGTTTTTGTTCCGCTTTTGCCATTTCTATAGCATCACGTCTACTTGCTCTAATTGCAACTTTTGTATCTTCTGCAATTTTTCTAATATCTTTTACTAGTTCTTTTCTTCTTTCTTCATTTAATTCTGGGAAAGCTAATCTTATTACTTTACCATCATTATTTGGATTTATACCAATATCAGATGCTAAAATTGCTTTTTCAATTTCTTTTAATATACTTGCATCCCAAGGTTGAATAACAATTAATCTAGCTTCTGGTACAGATACACCTGCCACTTGATTGATTGGTGTTGGTGTTCCATAATAATCAATTTTTACTTTGTTTAATATTGCTGGGTTTGCTCTACCAGCTCTAACTTCTGCTAATTTTTCTGCAAATACACCGATGGTTTTATCCATTTTTTCCTTTACATTTGAATAATCCATAATAATTCCTCCTTATTGTTTACATTATTTTACTAATGTTCCTATTTTTTCTCCCTTTATAGCTCTTACTATATTTTCTGGGTCTGAAATACCAAATACTAATAATGGTATATTGTTATCTCTGCATAATGCTGTTGCTGTTGAATCCATTACTTTTAAATCTTGTTCTAATACTTCTAAATATGAAATTTTTTCATATTTAACAGCTGTTTTATCTATTTTAGGATCTGCAGAATATACTGCATCTATTGATTTTCCAAGTAAAATAATTTCTGCATTGATTTCTGTAGCCCTTAATACTGCTGCTGTATCTGTTGTAAAATATGGATGTCCTGTACCACATGCAAATATTACTACTCTTCCTTTTGCTAAATGTTTTTCTGCTTTTCTTATTATAAATGGTTCTGCTATTTCTCTCATTTCTATTGCTGTTTGTACTCTTGAATTAATTCCTCTTGCTTCTAGGGCATCTTGTAAAGCTAAACCATTCATTGCAGTTGCTAGCATTCCCATATAATCTGCTGTTGACCTTTCCATTTGGTGTCCATTTCTACCTCTCCAAAAGTTTCCACCACCAACTACAATTGCTACTTGAACACCCATTTCTACTATTTCTTTTATTTTGTCACAAATTTTTCCAACTGTTTCTGCATTTACTCCTGTCTTTTGTTCTCCTGCTAATACTTCTCCACTTAGTTTTAATAAAACTCTTTTATATTTTGCTTCTTGCAAATTCTCCACTCTCCTTTTCATTTTTCCTTCACATTGTATCATAAATTTTGAAAAAGTACAGTATTTTTTTATGAATTTATTAAATTTTTATAAAATTATAGATTTATATTATCAAATATGATATAATAAAATTGAGTATATCTATATTATTAACATTGGAAAGGATTATAGTATGGAAGATTTAATTGCAAAAATATACGAAGATACAGAATTTATAAATATAATTGAAGATATATTAAAAAATAGAACTGTACAAGAAATGAAAAATTATAGGCAACATTATGAAACTTCATGTTTTGATCATTGCTTAATTGCTTCTTATTATTGCTATAAAACATGTCAAAAGCATGGTTTAGATTACATATCTTGTGCTAGGGCTGCTATGCTCCATGATTTATTTTTATATAATTGGCGTGAAAGACAACCTGACAGAAAAGGCTTACATGCTTTTACACATCCTAAAACAGCCTATGAAAATGCAAGTAAATTATTTGATTTAAATGAAAAAGAAAAAGACATCATTATGAAACACATGTGGCCTGTAACACTATTTTCTTTTCCAAGATACAGAGAAAGTTTTATTTTGACTTTAGTTGATAAACGTTGTGCTATTAATGAAGCAATTTGTGAAATGTATAAAAGACACTCTGACAGAAAAGCTTTTAGACTTGCATATGTCTTTTTAGGATTACTTATTTTAAAAATACAATAAAAAAGGGCTCTAATATATAATAGAGTCCTTTTGTTATTTCTTATTTTAATTGGTTCATAACTTCTTCTGCAAAGTTTTCTTCTTTTTTCTCGATTCCTTCGCCTTTTTCAAATCTAGCAAATTCTTTTACTTCTGCATCTTTTTGTTTTAGCAATTCTGATATTTTCATGTTTGGATCTTTTACAAAAGCTTGATCTACTAAGCAAACTTCTTCATAAAATTTTCCAATTCTTCCTAAAACGATTTTTTCTGCAATTGCTTCTGGTTTTCCTTCGTTCATTGTTTGAACTTTTAAGATTTCCATTTCTTTGTTAACTCTTTCTTGTGGTACTTCTTCTTTTCTAACATATTCTGGTCTTGCTGCTGCAATTTGCATACAAATATCTTTTGCTACTTCAGAATTTCCTTTTTCCATATTAACTAAAACTGCTATTTTTCCATCACCATGGATATATTTTTCTACTAGACCATTTGATTCAAATCTTTTAAATCTTCTAATAGACATATTTTCACCAATTGTAGCAATTTTTTCAACTAACACTTCTTGTACAGTTTTTCCTGCTTCAAATTTTGCTTCTTGTGCTAATAGTTCTTCTACATCTTTTGGATTTGTTTCTAATACTTGTTTTGCAATATTTGTTACAAATGTTCTAAATTCTTCATTTTTTGCAACAAAGTCTGTTTCTGAATTTACTTCTACAACTGCTCCTGATTTTCCATCTTCAGCAATATATGCTTCAACTAAGCCTTCTGCTGCAACTCTTCCTGATTTTTTAGCTGCTTTTGCAATTCCTCTTTCACGTAAAAGTTCAATAGCCTTTTCCATATCGCCATCTGTTTCTGTTAAAACTTTTTTGCAGTCCATCATTCCTGCACCTGTTTTTTCTCTTAATTCTTTTACTAAACTTGCTGTAACCATTAAAAAAACCTCCTTTATTCAGCTGTTTCTTCAGCTACTTCTTCTGTTTCAGTTGCTTCTTCAACAACTTGTTCTATATCTGTTGCTTCTTCTGATAAATCTTGTTCATCTTCAGCATTTTCGAAGCTTTCTCCTTGTCTACCTTCAATTACTGCATTTGCCATTACATCTGCAATTAATTTTACTGCGCGAATTGCATCATCATTTCCAGGAATTGGGTAATCTACTTCTTCTGGGTTACAGTTAGTATCAACTAATCCTATAACTGGAATATCTAATTTTTTAGCTTCTAATATTGCTATTCTTTCTTTTTTTGGATCTACTAAGAAAATAACTCCTGGTAGTGTTTCCATATCTTTAATACCACCTAAGTTTTTCTCTAATTTTTCCATTTCTTTTTTAAGTAAGATAACTTCTTTTTTTGGTAGTACATCAAAAGTTCCATCTTCTTGCATTGTTTCTAAGTCTTTTAATCTTTGTACTCTTGCTCTAATTGTTTCAAAGTTTGTTAGCATTCCTCCTAACCATCTTTGATCAACATAGTACATACCACATTTGATTGCAGCTTCTTTCATGCATTCTTGTGCTTGTTTTTTTGTTCCTACAAATAGAACTGTTTTTCCTTCCTCTGCTTGTTCTTTTAAGAATTCATAAGCCTCGTCAATTTTCTTTGATGTCTTTTGTAAATCGATGATGTGAATTCCATTTCTTGCTTGGAATATGTATTCCGCCATTTTTGGATCCCATCTTCTTGTTTGATGTCCGAAATGAACACCTGCTTCTAGTAATTGTTTCATTGCAACTACTGCCATTTTAATTCCTCCTTTTTGTTTTACATCCATAAAGTTTTAGCACTTGAACAGGACTAGTTAAGCTAGCACAACCCTTCAAATTAACTTTATGTGTTTTTTACGCTAACTATTTTATCAAATTTTATTAAAAAAAGCAAGCTTTTAAGTAAAAAAACTTGTTTTTTTAATATATTTATTATTCAAATTTTTCTCCAACATTTACCTTGTTTCCTCTTAAGTAGTCTTGGACTGGCATTCTTTTTGCATTTTCTCCTTGAATTTCTAGTATTCTAAGCATTTCATTTTTAGTTGTTACTAATATACCTTTTTTATTATCTACTTCTACAATTGTACCATTTGGCTTTACTTGATTTGATACATTTTTTTCAACTGCTACTTTCCAAAATTTTATTTTTTTTCCGTTTAAATATGAATATGCTCCCATAATTGGATTAAGCCCTCTTACTAAATTTTTAATTTGACTTGCTGTCTGTTCTTGCCAATTTATTTTTGCCATATTCTTTGTTAGCATCGGAGCAACTGAAAAATCATCTCCTTGCTTTTTTCTTGGTGCTGTTCCATTTTCCAATTGTTTTAAAGTTTCTACTAATAATTTTCCTCCTAGAATTGATAATCTTTCCCACAATTTACCTGTTGTTTCATCTTCTCCTATTTGTACTTCTTGTTGCAAAATAATGTCACCTGAATCCATTCCTTCATTCATATACATTGTTGTTATACCTGTTGTTTTATCACCATTTAACACTGCCCATTGTATTGGTCCTGCTCCTCTATATTTTGGAAGTAATGAACCATGTACATTTATGCACCCATATTTTGGTATTTCTAAAATTTCTTTTGGTAATATTTTTCCATATGCTACAACACATATTACATCTGGCTTTAAAGCTTTTATTTGTTCTATAAATTCAGCATTTTCTTTTATGGTTTTTGGTTGCATAATTGGAATGTTTTTTTCTAATGCATATTGTTTAACTGGTGATGGTGTCAGTTTCATTCCTCTTCCTTGTGGTTTATCTTGATTTGTTACAACACCTATAATTTCATGTTTGGCATTGTAAATTGCTTCTAAAGATTCTTTAGCAAAATCTGGAGTTCCCATAAAAATAATTTTCATACTATTTTTCTCCTTCATCCGGTTCAACATATTCTAGTGTGCCGGGTATTATTTTATCTATAAAAACTTCTCCTTCTAAGTGGTCGAATTCATGGCAAATAGCTTGAGCTAATAATTCTTTTGCTTTTATTTTTACCTTTTTTCCATCTCTATCTAAATATTCTGCAGTTACTTCTGCTGGTCTAACTACTTTTGCAAAACGGTTTGGAAAACTTAGGCACCCCTCTTCTACTTCTTGTTCTCCTTTTGTTTTGATAATCTTAGGATTTATTAAAACTATTGGTCCTTTATCATCATACAAATCGATAACAATAACTCTTTTTAAAACCCCTACTTGTACACCTGCTAGACCAACACCATTATATTTATGCATAGTTTCAATCATGTCGTCTATCAATGTTTGAATTCTTTCATCAATATTTTCTACTTCTTTTGATTTTTTATATAAAATTTCGTCTCCTTCTAGACGCAAATTTCTTATTGCCATTTTCTTTCCCTTCCTTTCTAGTTACTCCATGTACGTCGATTTGATTTTAAATGATGTTTAACGACGCAAGATGCTGATTATTTTCCAAACTATAATATATTGTTGGGATTAACATCAATTCCCACTCTAATACCTTTTTCACTTTTTTGATAAATTTCTTTTAAAATATTATTGCAAATTTCATTAAAATTATTTGACATATTTCCTTTCATAACAATTCTCCAACGATATCTATTTTGAATCTTATCGATTGGTGCTGGCATAGGTTTAAAAAGCAATATATTACTATTTTTTAGCAAATTGTATAGTTTATTATAAGTTTCTAAAGAGATAGTTTTTATTTTATTTTCATCTTTTCCTTCAAACTTAATAAGTATTATATCGCAAAATGGCGGATATTTCAACTGTTTTCTCAATGTAATTTCAGTTTCGTAAAAATTTATGTAATTTTGCTTTTGGGCTGATTGTATACTAAAATCTTGTGGATTATATGTTTGAATAATTACATTTCCGGGTAAAGTTCCGCGTCCTGCTCGGCCTGCAACTTGTGTTAATATTTGAAAAGTTCTTTCATTTGCTCTGTAATCATCAATATTTAAAGAGCTGTCTGCCGCTATAACTCCAACTAAAGTAACATTTGGAAAGTGATGTCCTTTAACGACCATTTGTGTACCAATTAAAATATCAATACCTTCATTTTTAAATTTATTCAAAATTTGTTCATGTGAATTTTTTTTGGTTACTGTATCTGTATCCATGCGGATTGTAGTACATGTTGGAAATTGTTTTTTTATTTCCTGTTCTAACTTTTGGGTTCCTGTACCAAAATATCTAATTTTTGAGCTACCACATTGTGGGCAAATTTTTACAGCAGGTGATTCTTGTCCACAATAATGGCATTTCAATTTATTTTCATAGCCATGGTAGGTCATGCTAACATTGCAGTTATTACATTTTACGGTATATCCACATTCTCTACACATAACAAAAGTAGAATATCCTCTACGGTTTAAAAATAAAATTGTTTGATGTTTATTTTTTAGATTTTCCTCTATTTTGTTATATAATTCCCTAC
Organism: uncultured Clostridia bacterium; assembly: GCA_947628925.1. GTDB lineage: Bacteria > Bacillota > Clostridia > TANB77 > CAG-508 > CAG-269. The sequence continues at coordinate 8,749 of CANRBU010000024.1, forward strand.
TTAACATTGAATGATTTCCATTTGCTAGTTCTTGCTTCAAATCTATAATTTCTACTCGTGGCACTTGTGCATTATTAGCCCTTTTTGTTAATTCTAAAAGAGTAATTTCTTTTGATGTAGTTGCTTTATAATATGTGGTAATATCTGGTGTTGCACTACCGTAGTACAACAGGAATTTGTTTTTGTTTTGCAATATAATTTGCTATATCTTTAGCTTGATAACGTGGATTTGTTTCTGATTTATATGATGCATCATGTTCTTCATCTATCAAAATAATACCTAAATCATGTACTGGTGCAAAAATTGCAGATCTTGCCCCTATTATTATTTTAGCTTTATTTTGCTTTATTCTCTCCCATTCATCATGCCTTTCACCTATTGAAAGTTTACTATGTAATACTGCTATTTCATCTTTTCCAAATCGTGCAATAAAACGCTCTATCATTTGCGGTGTTAAAGAAATTTCTGGTACTAACATTATTGCTGATTTACCATCTTTTATTACTTTTTCAATTAGTTGTAAATAAATTTCTGTCTTACCTGAGCCTGTAATACCAAATATTAAAAATTCTTCATAATGTTTATTGTCAATGGTTTGCTCTATTTTATCATAAGCTGTTTGCTGTTCTCGTGTTAATTTATATTTTTCTGTTTTTTCTATTTTTTTATCTATAAGTGGATTTCTCTCTATTTTTGTTTCAACTACTTCTAAATATCCATTTTTTATTAGTACATTTACTGTTGCTCTTGAGGTATCTGTAAACATTTCTATTTCTGGAATTGTTGCACCTTCGTTTTCTTTAACAAATTGCAATATTTTTTGCTGTTTTTCTGATTTTATTTTTTTTGTTTCTATATCATATTCAATTTCTTCTATATCTTTTTTTAAATATATTGTATTTATTGTTTTATCTTGAATTTTAGTTTGTTTTGATCTTGTCCCAGGTGTTTGCATTATTTTAATGCAATCAGATACATTGCAAAAATATTGTTTTGCCATCCATTTTGCAAGCTGTATTTGTTCTTCTGTTAGGCTTTCTTCCAATTTTACTATATCTTTTACTTGATATTGAGAAGTTTCCTTTAGACCTACAACAAAACCTTCTTCTAAATCTTTTTTTCTCCCAAAAGGTACCATAACTTTTGTTCCAATTGATATAAATTCTTGCAAATGTTCTGGTATATTGTAGTCAAAAGTTGTATTCAATTTTTTTGCTGTTGTATTTATTATAACTTGTGCTATCATGTCTCCTCCTTTTTTGTAAGTATATCAAATTTTTGCATTTTTAACAAGGCTTATACTTGCATTTGTTCTAATTTATGTTATAATAATTCTTAAGTTTTAGAATATATTAATTTTAAAGGAGATTTTGTATATGGAACTTGATGAAAGGTTTACCATTACTAAAAAAGCTGGAATATATGGAATTCTTGGAAATATTTTGCTTTTAATTATGAAAAGCATAATTGGTTTTTTTACACATAGTCAAGCAATGATTGCAGACAGTTTTAATAGTGCTGGTGATATTTTTGCATCTTTAATGACTTTTATTGGAAATAAAATTGCAAGTGAGCCAAAAGATGAAGACCATAATTTTGGTCATGGAAAAGCTGAATATTTATTTTCTATGTTTATTGGTATTTCTATGGTTTTGGTATCTAGTAAACTATTATATGACTCAGCTACATCTTTTGTTGTAGGCAGCACATTGAAGTTTTCATGGTTTTTAGTAATAGTATGTATTATAACTATCATAACAAAACTTTTCTTATTTCTATATACAAAACATGCATATAAATTACATAAAAATATTTTACTAGAAGCAAACATGGAAGACCATAGAAATGATTGTATAATCACATCATTCACATTACTTTCCTCAATTTTTACACTTTTCGGAATATATTGGCTTGACAGTGTTGTTGGGTTTTGTATTTCTATTTGGATTTGCTACACAGGAATCAGCATTTTCATGGAAAGTTACCGTGTATTAATGGATATTTCAGTTGATGAAACAACTAAAGAAACTATTTTAAATTTAGCTAAAGCTTATCCTGAAATAAAATCAGTTAAAAGCTTTAGTTCTTCACCTGTTGGTGCAAAATACATAATTTTCTTAACAATTTGTGTTGATGGTACTATGTCTACATTTGATAGCCATAAATTAGCTGATGCTTTGGAAAAAAATGTAACAGAATTAGATTTAGTTTATAAAACAATTGTGCATGTTGACCCTGTTTAATTTATCTTTTGCATAAATTGTTTCTTATTTCTTCTAATTCTTTTATTCCTCTACTTTGTTCTTGTATTATAGTATCTGCTACATTTCTTAATCTTGGATCAATATAGTACTGTATCAAATTATTGCACATTTTGATTGCTCCTTCATGGTGTGGTATCATTTCATTTATAAAGTCCAGATTTATATTAATACATCTTGGGCTATTTTTCATATTCTCAATCATAGTGTTTGTAATTTCAAAATATTTTGTTAAATATGTATTTATATCTCTTTCTGTATTCATATACCCAGAAGTTGTTTTTATAATTTCCTCCATTTGTTCAATTCCTTTTGTTTGCATTTTTATTATACCATCTGCTATTTTTCTTATTGGTTGATACCTAGTGTACATCAACAAATTTTCAGACATATAAATTGCTGCTTGATGGTGTGGCACCATACATCTTATAAAATCAATTGTAATACTGTAATTTGTTAATTCACTATGTAACATTTTTTCTGCCATTTCATTTAATATCTGGTCAAAACGATATAGATATCTCTGTGCCATTATCATACTT
>CANRBU010000025.1 GCA_947628925.1 uncultured Clostridia bacterium
TGGAAGATGGGACTCGAACCCACGGTCTCCAGTGCCACAAACTGGCGCGTTAACCAACTACGCTACATCCACCATGGATAGGTGCTAATTTATTGGCACTTTCTTATTTTACTATTTTTTACTGAATTTGTCAACTAGTTTTTGCAAATTTTGTAAATTGAATCTAAACTATATCTTAAAAAGCATTAAATAATAAAAATGCAAGACAAAAATAATATAAAAGAAGGTAAAGATAATGGAACTTGAAAAAATAAAACAAGCGAAAACAAGAATAATAGGAAAGCAAATACACTATCAAGAAGAAATAATATCAACACATTTACTAGCAAAAGAGTTAGCAAAAAATAAACAAAACAATGGAAAAATAATAATAGCAGAAAAGCAAACAGGAGGAATAGGAACAAAAGGACAAAACTGGTATACAGGAAAATACAACAATATAGCAATAAGCATTATACTACATCCACAAACATCAATATCTAAACTAGAAGGACTCACAAGAGAAATAGCGGAAACCATGCAAGCAACAATAAAAAAATTATATAATTACGAATTAACTATTAAAGAGCCAAATGATTTGCTACTAAAAGGCAAAAAAATATGTGGCATATTAACAGAAATAAACACAACAGCAGAAACGATAAATTATTTAATTATAAGTTTAGGATTTAATGTAAATGAAGAAGAATTTTCATTAGAAACAAGAGAGATTGCTACATCTTTAAAAAAAGAATTTGGAAAAAACTTTGAAAGGGAAGAAATAATAAAAACATTTTTAGAAATATTAGAAAACAACATTAAAGTAAAAATAGGACTAGAATAGTTCTATTTTTTTATAAATCACATAAAATTGAATAAAAGGAAGCGAGGGTGATAGTATTATGGGAAGTAAAGCAGTAAAGCAAATTATGATAGGAGTGGGAATAGCGCTATTAGCTAGTTTTATATTTCTATTAATTTATGCAACTATACTTTCTTTTACAGAAATACCAGAAAGTACAATAGCAACAGTCATCATAACAATAACAGGAATAAGCATTTTAGTAGGGAGCATGATTTCAAGCCGAAAAATCAGTAAAAATGGAATTGTAAACGGAGCTTTGGTAGGTTTAATATACATATTAATCATTTATTTAATATCTAGTTTATTAAATGGCAACTTTGCTATTAATTTACAATCAATAATAATGATAGCAGTTTCAGTAATATGTGGAATAATTGGTGGAATTATAGGAGTTAACAAAAGATAAAAAGGCAAAAGCCTTTTTAAAAAACACAAAAGTCGAATTTTGTCGTATTTTGCGATGAATTTAATGTAAAAAAGTATTGACAAACAAAAATAGAGCATATATAATAAATTCAACATTTTCATATTTTTTCATAATTCAATTATTTTTTATCTAAATGGATAAGTTCATATCCAAAATCCAAAAAAACAAAAAATATATAAGAAACGGAGGAATTTTATGAGTAAAAAGAAAAAAACGATAGCTATTATTGCTATTTTATTAGCCATACTTGTATCATTTTTAGGAGGACAAACATTTTCTAAATATATTACTGAAGTAGTAGGAAAAGCAAATGCAGAAATTGCTAATTGGAATTTTTTAGTAAATGAAAGTACAGCAACAGAACAAACAATAGACATCACTTCAACAATAAATAATAAAACATTACAAGGTAATAAAATAGCACCAGGAACAAATGGAAAATTTAAAATAACAATTGATGGAGAAGGGTCAGACGTAGGGATTGAATATATGGTAAGAGTAAAAAATGAAACAACAAAACCTCAACATTTATATTTTACATATTTAGGGCAAAGATATGAAGAACTTTCAGAGATTGTAAGAATTGCAGGAGGAATCATAAATGCAACAGATGAAAACAAAAAAAGAGAGATTGAAATAGAGTGGACATGGCCATATGACTTAGGTGAAGATAGCGAAGAAGTAGCTGAAAATGACAAAATAGATACAGATAACAGTAAAACAATACGTGATTATAAATTTGATATTGTAGTTACAGGAAATCAATTAACGCCAAATGCACAAGCAGCATAGACCCAAAAAAGAACAAATATATTTTATTCTAATAATTTTAGTATCAATTATGGTTATATCTTTAAAATTTTTTATCAAAGACTCCCAACCATTCGGGGTTACCATTTTACAGGTATCATCAAACAGCATGGTACCGACATTCAAAAAAGGAGATTTCATAATGATTAAAAAACAAACAGAATATTCCGTAGGAGATATTATTACATATGAAGTAAAAGAAGAAAATAAAAAATATTATATAACACATAGAATTATAGAAAAAAATGGAAATGAATACATTACGAAAGGAGATGCAAATAATAAGGCAGACTTAAACAAAGTATCAAATAATAGCATAAAAGGAAAAGTATTGTTTTACAATTAAATTTTAAAGATTTATATAATAGGGAAGTTATAACTTTCCTATTATATAAACTGATAAGTCTGCATTGATTTTATGGAAAAAAATAAAAAAGAACATGCAAAACAAATAACATATATAATAATTTTAAGTATTGTCATTATATTATTTTTTACAGGTTACAGTATTCGGGAAAACAATAAGCTACAGCACAATAAAAGCCCAAGCACAAGTTGCTATGCCTATTTTAGAGGTACTTTCTAATTCGGATTTAAAAATTACAGATAAACAAACAGAAGGTGAATGTAACTTTTCAATAAGAAACTATAATGAAAAAGGCAAAATAACAGAAGTAGGATTACAATATATTGTTAGCATAAAAGATACAATAGATTCTAAACAAAAAGAAACAATAACATATGAACTATATAAAAATGGTCAAAAAATAGAGTTAAATAATCAATCAACACAAAAAATGATTTTAGGCAAAGATAAAAAACAAGATGACCAATATACATTAAAAATAAAATATGATAAAGATAAAAGCACAGAAATGGGAAATATACTAGATGCAGTACAAATACAAGTCCACTCTGAACAAGAACAAAAAATCTAGGAGGAACAAAGTGTGAAAAAAAGAAAACGATATATTATTTTTTGTATATTTCTAATAGGAACTATGATATTATTTTTGATGAATACAAATTCAAAATTTCAAGACCTTTATGATGATATATTATTTTTTAAAAAAGTTAATCAAGTAGATAAAATAGAAAAAGCAGAAACACAAGAAAAAGAAAAGCATATACAATATTTGTTTGATGTTACATCAGAAAAAATTAAATTTCAAAATATAAATCTAATAGAGAGTGTAAAAAAAGAAACACTTTTAAATGAAATGCTTGCACCTGGTACAGAAGGTGTATTTGATATCATATTAACAACAAATTTGGATAGCAAATATCATGTAAATTTTCAAAGTTTTAGCAAAAAACCTCAAAATTTAAAGTTTGAAAATTTAGAAAACAACATAATAGTAAATGAATTGGAAGAATTAAATTTAGACGGAGAATTAGAAAAAGATAAACAAAAAATAATAACTATTAGATGGTGTTGGAATTATGAAAGTACATATGAAGGAAATTTACAAGATACAGAAGATAGCAAAAATATAGAAAATTATTCATTTAACATTTATGCAGTTGGAGAGCAAAGGGGGTGAAAGAAATAAAAAGAAAATATTTTTTGGCAATAAGTATATTCATAATATGCATATCAATAAACATAATAGCATATGGTAAATATATTTTAGACAAAAGTTTTACAGTCGCAGAAATTGACTTGGACAGAGAAAGGCCTGTTATAAGTACTTTACGGCATAGAAAAAGAACTAAGAGAAGAAGATACAATCATAGTTATGAATGTTAATGTAAATGATAAAAACTTAAGTGATGATATATTAGAAGCAAATGAAATAGAAATACTTATGGATAATGAAATAATAAATTTAGAAAAAACAGTAACAAAAACAAAAGAAAATGAATATAAAATTGAAATTATAGGTGTACCAGAAGAAAAAACTATAGAAATAAAGATAAAGGAAGGAGCATTTACAGATATACTTGGATGGAGAAGTGATGAATACATCCAAACAATATAAATTATAAAAATTGTTAATTTAATTATATGTGATTGAGATGGAGTGCTTACTATATGGTAAGTGCTCTTTTTCTAAAATTCAAATACTCTAAAAATTAGAACAGTAAAGGAGATGATATTTATGACAAATAATCTAGTAAATAAGACAGAAAAGGATTTTGAAAGTATCAAGCATATTGATGCAAATGGAACAGGATTCTGGTATGCCAGAGAACTAATGATATTGTTAGAATATAGTAAATGGGGAAATTTTAAAAATGTAATAATTAAAGCAAAAAAGGCTTGCAAAGGTAGTAATATTTCACAAGATGAACACTTTACCGACGTCGGGAGGGTGTTAAAAGTCGGAAATAATGCTGGGATGAAAATAGATGACATAAAACTTACTAGATATGCATGTTATTTAATTGCACAAAACGGAGATAGCAGAAAAAAGACAATAGCTCTTGCACAAACTTATTTTGCAGTACAAACCAGAAAACAAGAATTAACAAGACAAGAATATAAACAATTAAGTGAAGATGAAAAGAGGTTATATACTAGAAAAAATGTAAAAGATAAAAACAAATATTTATTTAATACAGCAAAATTGGCAGGAGTAAAGAATTATGGGAAATTTAATAATTATGGTTATAGAGGATTATATAATGGAGAAACAGCAAAAGATATTGCAAATAGAAAAGGCATATCAGAAAAAGAAGATATATTAGATTACATGAGTAGTACAGAACTTATAACAAATTTATTTAGAATTACGCAAACAGATGAAGTTTTAAAAAATAAAAAAATAAATAATGAAGATGCTGCATGCAAAACCCATCATAATGTAGGACAAGCTGTTAGACAAACTATAAAAAGAATAGGTGGAACTATGCCAGAAGATTTATCAACACCAAACAAGAGTGCAAAACAAATTGAAAAAGAAAAAAATGAAGAATTAAAAACAAATAGTAAAAAAACATAATCACATAAAAGTTCTAAAATTACCAAAGACGTTATAGACATTAGAATAAATTTGTGGTATGATGTATATACAAAATCATACTACAATTTTATATTGGGGTGTCGCCAAGCGGTAAGGCAATCGGCTCTGACCCGATCATTCGTAAGTTCGAATCTTACCACCCCAGCCAAAGACATACACAATCTGATAAATTTAAGTTAACAAGAAAAGGAATGTGATTAACTATGGAAGAACTAGTTAAAAAAGCAAAAGAAATTAGAAAAGGCATAATAGAAGAAGTGTATCAAGCACAATCAGGACATCCAGGAGGATCTCTATCAATTGCAGATATTTTAACAGTATTATATTTTAAAGAAATGAATATAAATCCACAAAATCCAAACTGGGAAGATAGAGACAGACTAGTTTTATCAAAAGGACATTGTTCACCAGCACTATATGCAACACTAGCAAACAGAGGATTTTTTGAAATAGAAAAACTAAAAACATTTCGAAAAATAGATAGTGATTTACAAGGACATCCAGACAAAAAACATATACCAGGTGTAGATATGACAACAGGTTCTTTGGGACAAGGATTGTCAGCAGCAAATGGAATGGCAATTTCGGCAAAATTAGATCATAAATCATATAGAGTATATTGCATATTAGGAGATGGAGAAATAGAAGAAGGACAAGTATGGGAAGCGGCAATGACAGCAAATAAATATCACTTAGACAACTTATGTATTATTGTAGACAATAACAATTTACAAATAGACGGAAAAGTAGAAGAAGTAATGAGCCCATATCCAATTGATGAAAAATTTAGAAGTTTTGGTTTTGAAATAATAAAAATAGATGGACACAATATTGAAGAAATAATAAAAGCATTTGAAGTAGCAAAAAATATAAAAGGCAAACCAACATGCATAATAGCAACCACAACAAAAGGCAAAGGAGTATCATTTATGGAGAATCAGGCAAGTTGGCATGGAAAAGCACCAAATGAAGAACAATACAAACAAGCAATGAATGAATTAAGCATGGACTAGAACATATTTATGATATAAATCATCAAATAAACACGAAAAAATAACAAAAACCATTGACAAAAAAATAAATTCATGGTACAATTAGTAACTGTAATCCGCTTAGTCAAGGTCCCAAAACACTAAAATACATTTAGTTACCTTATTTAAGGATTAGCGAGTATACAAACAAGGAGGTGCATTTTAAATGTACGCAATAATCGAAAGCTGTGGAAAACAATACAAAGTAGCAGAAGGAGATGTTGTATTTTTTGAAAAATTAGATGCAGAGGAAGGTAAAAAAGTAACTTTTGATAAAGTAATCCTAGTATCTGAAGAAGGAAAAGTACAAGTAGGAAATCCATATGTAAAAGGTATAAAAGTAGAAGGAAAAGTACTTTCACATGGTAAAGCTAAAAAAATAATTGTTTTCAAAATGAAAGCTAAAAAGAATTATAGAAGAAAACAAGGACATAGACAACCATACACAAAAGTAGAAATAACATCAATAAAAACAGCAACAACAGCAAAAAAAGAAACAGCTGCAAAAACAGAAGCAAAAGCTGAAACAAAAGCAACAGCTAAAGCAGAAACAAAAACAGCAGCAGCTACAAAAACAACAAAAAAAGTAGAAGCATAAATCAATAAAAACTGAAGGGAGTGAAAAAACATGGCACATAAAAAAGGTCAAGGTAGCAGCCATAACGGTAGAGAGAGTGAATCAAAACGTCTTGGTGTAAAAAGAGCAGACGGACAATTTGTATTAGCTGGAAATATCTTAATAAGACAAAGAGGAACCAATGTGCACCCAGGAGTTAATGTAGGAAAAGGTAGCGATGATACCCTATATGCATTGATTGATGGAAATGTTAAATTTGAAAGAAAAGGTAGAGATAAAAAACAAGTAAGTGTATATCCAGTACAAGCAAAATAAATATGTAAAATAGATTTTCTTTGGAAAGTCTATTTTTTTTAAAACCTAAATTTTACAAGAAACAAGTGAAAAATTAAATACAATTATGCGAAAAATAAAAATTTTTACAAAAATATAAAAAAAGCATTTACAAATAAAAAAATTTTGTATACAATGTACATGGAGAAAAATGTCAAAAAACGAAAGAAAATAAAGAAAGAAGGATATCAATGAAAATATTGATGTTAACATGGGAATACCCACCAAGAGTTGTAGGAGGCATATCACGCGTTGTATATGACTTATCAAGAACACTAATAAAAGATGGACATGAAGTAACAGTTGTTACATATAGAGATGGAGAAGTACCATATTTTGAAGACGATAAAGGAGTTAAAGTATATAGAGTAGACAACTACATGATAAACCCAAACAACTTTATTGATTGGATAATGCAACTAAACTTTGCAATGGTAGCAAAAGCAAATGAAATAATAGCAGAACAAGGAAATTTTGACGTAATACATGCACATGATTGGCTAGTTGCAAATGCAGCAAAAACACTAAAGAACTCATATAATATTCCAATTGTAACAACAATACACGCAACAGAAGCGGGAAGAAACAGCGGAATACATGACGAAACACAAAGGTATATAAATGATACAGAATGGATGCTAACATATGAATCAACTGAAGTAATAGTAAACAGCAATTACATGAAAAATGAATTACAAAGATTATTTGGTCTACCTTATGAAAAAATAAATGTAATACCAAATGGTGTAAATGCTAACCTATATAACGGAGTTGAAAGAGACTACAACTTTAGAAGAAGATTTGCAATGGACAATGAAAAAATTATATTATTTATGGGAAGACTAGTATATGAAAAAGGAATACAACACCTAATTTCAGCAATGCCAAAAATATTAGAAGGATATCACGACGCAAAACTAGTTATTTGTGGAAAAGGCGGAATGATGGAAGAACTTAAACAACAAGTAAACGCCATGGGGATTTCACAAAAGGTATATTTTGCAGGATATATGGAAGGAAAAGATGTACAAAAAATGTACAAAGCAGCTGATGTTTCTGTATTTCCAAGCACATATGAACCTTTCGGCATAGTAGCATTAGAAGCAATGCTATCAGAAAACCCAGTAGTAGTATCAGATATTGGAGGATTAAATGAAATAGTAGAACACAGAGTAAATGGAATGAAAGCATATTGTGGAAATCCAAACTCAATAGCAGACTCAATACTAGAAGTTTTATATGACCATAAACTATGTGCTGATATGGCAAAAAGAGCAAAAAGCAAAATAAGAAATCAATACAATTGGAGCAAAATAGCACAAGACACACACTTTGCATATCAAAAAGCAATTTGTCAATCAGTAGCAGAAAAACAAAAAAGACAGCTTGAGCAAGAAAGAGCAAGAAAAACCAAAAAAGCAGACAATTCAGAAAAACAAATCGCAAACTTACTTAACTTTAGAAAACGTCAAGCATACGCATAAAATAACAGTAAAAACAGTTCTTTTTTATCAAGATACAATAAAAAAGAACTGCTTTTTGTTGCATAAAGAAAAAAATTTTTAATAAGTTCGTAATTTCTACAAATTTAGCAAAAAAATAGTGTATAATAGGAGGAAGAAATGGTAGAATTCAAATCTGGTTTTGTAACAATTATAGGAAGAACAAATGTAGGAAAATCTACACTGATCAATTTACTAGTTGGAGAAAAAGTATCAGCAATAGCTAATAAAGTACAAACAACAAGAACGGCAATAAGAGGAATTGTCAACAGACCAAACTCACAAATTATTTTTATAGACACACCAGGAATACACAAACCAAAACATAAACTAAACGAAACAATGGTAGAAACATCATTTACAAGCATAAAAGACTCAGATATAACACTATTTTTAATTGAAGCTACAAGCAAAGAAATAGGAAAAGGCGATATGCATATCATTGAAAAACTAAAAGAAAACAAACAAAAAACCATCTTAATAATTAACAAAATAGACTTAGTAAAAAAAGAGCATCTATTAGAACTAATAGAAGAATACAGAAAACAATATTCTTTTGAAGCAGTCATACCAATATCAGCTTTACAACCAAAATACAAAGATATCATTTTAGATGAAATAGAAAAACACTTAAAGCCTGGACCAGCATATTATGATATAGAAGAATATACAGACCAAACAATTAGACAACTAGCAGAAGAAACAATCAGAGAAAAAGCACTAATGCTATTACAAGACGAAGTACCACACGGAATATATATAGAGATTCAAAAAATGCAATTACGAAAAAACAAGCAAAATCAAGAAATATATGACATAGAAGCAACAATATATTGCATAAGAGAATCACATAAAGGAATTATAATAGGCAGAAATGGAGAAATGCTTAAAAAAATAGGCAAATTAGCCAGAATTGAAATGGAAGAAAATTTCGGCTTAAAAGTAAATTTAAAAACATGGGTAAAAGTCAGAGAAAACTGGCTAGACAACCCAAGTATAGTAGATAAATTTAAATTGAAATAGCATAAAAAAATCAAAAATGCACAAGATAAAAAGGGAGATGATAAGCATGATAAAGAAAATTGCGTGGGAAGCATTTAAAAACACAGGTGATATAAATACCTTTTTAGAATTAAAACAAATAGAAGGCATCGAAGAAAAAATAGATAAAGAAACAAACATTGAAGAAATACGGAAAAATACAAAAAATAACAAATATAAATGTGGAGGACATATGTCAATAACAAAAATCAGTGGAATTGTATTATCTGAAAATAATATGGGAGACTACGACAAAATGCTTACAATATTAACACCAAATTTTGGCAAAATATCTTGTAGTGCAAAGGGAGCAAGGAAGCCCAATAGTAGTCTCCTTGCAGGAACGCAAATGTTTTGCTTTGGCGAATATCTAGTTTATAAAGGAACAAGTACATATCATATAAATTCATGCGAAACAATAGAAATGTTTTATAAACTAAGAACAGACTTAGGTAAATTAAAATATGCAATACATATTGACAAAATCATAATTGATGTAACAGAAGAAAACGAGAACTGTTACAATATTTTACAATTATATCTAAACACACTATATACAATTTCAGAAACAGACAAAAATTTAGACTTAACACTTGCAATTTTTAAAATGAGATTACTATGCCTTTTAGGATTCACACCAAAAGTATTATCATGTAGCATTTGTAACACAAAAGAAAACTTAAATTTTTTTAGTATAAAAGATAACGGCTTCAAATGCGAAGCATGTGGAAGGCAAGACAAATCATGTATAAAAATATCACAAAGCACCCAAAACGCGATTAAATATGTAGTAACAGCACCACCCAAAAAATTATATTCTTTCGAATTAAAAGAAGAATCTTTAGAAGAATTTAAACTAATTAGCAAAATATACTTTAATCAAAAGCTAGAAAAAGAATACATTTTAGAGAATTTATTTTAAAACTTTTAAAAAAATGTTGAAAAAAATAAAAATTACATATATAATATGAAATAAGGAAGGAGCGATTTTAATGAAAATAAAAATTACAGGGAAAGAGCTAAAAGTAACAGAAGCATTAAATGACTATGCTGAAAAAAAATTAGATAGGATTGAAAAGTATTTTGAAGATGCAGAAGCAGACGTTACTCTAAGAACAGAAAAAAATGCACAAATAGCAGAAATTTGTGTGGTAGCAAATGGTGAAAAATTCAGAGCAGTAACAGAAGACAAAGACTTATATGCATCTATAGATAAAGATATTGATATTCTTGAAGGACAAATTAGAAAATCAAAAACAAAAAAAGAAAAAATGATAAGAGAAGGATCTATTCGTAACATGGAAGTGGCAACAAATGAAGCACCAGAAATAACAAACGAAATAGTAAAAACATCTTATTATGAAATAAAACCAATGTTACCAGAAGATGCAATGCTTAAATTACAAGAACAACCAACACATAATTTCTTAGTATTTATAAATGTGGAAACAGGAAAGGTTAATGCAATACATAAACTAAAAGACGGAAAAAACTATGGACTAGTAGAGCCAGAAGCATAAATTGAAAATTTAAGAAAAAAAGAGTAAGAATGAAGTGCACCCCAAATGTTAGACAAAATATCTAACATTTGGAGGTGTATTTTTAATGAGTAAATATTCTCATGA
>CANRBU010000026.1 GCA_947628925.1 uncultured Clostridia bacterium
TCTGCTCCATGTACTATTTGGAGGTTAAATAGTTGGACAATTAAAATGATTCCAACAATATATATGAATACTGTTAATGTATTGAATCTTAAATTGGTATTTACTGTTGGTTTTTTGCCCATTTTTTTTGCCAAACTTATTTCCTCCTTTCTTTTTTAGAAATATCTTGTTAAAATATTGTTTTCTTGGTATGTGTTTTCCACATAATATCCTATTTTCTGGATTATTGGATATAGAATTATTGTTAGAATAATATTGTATATTACTTCTATTGAAAGTATTTTTGCAAATGCTACTATTTCTATGCTTCCTGAGAATACAATATAATTTGCAATATATGATATAATTTCAAATATTGCTGTTGATATCCCTATTATTATCATTACTGTTATTCTACTGTCTTTTGAGAAGTTTTTGTCAAATAGTTTTGCTATAATTCCAACTAGCCCTAGTGTCATAGCAGTAACGCCTATTTTTTGTCTGAAGATAAAGTCTAGTATAAACCCTAATATAATGCCATATGTTACTCCCATAAATTTGTTGCCAAATAGACCAATAAGGACTATGCATATTATAAATAGGTTTGGCATTATTCCTGCAATTGTGAACCAATTGAAGAAATTGGATTGTAAAAAATAGGCAATAAATAGAAATATAATTAGTATTATGTGTACTATTATTTTTCTGGCATTCATTTATTTTTGTCCTTTCTTTATTTCCAATTTAGTTGTTTATGACTAATACTGTGTCTAGTTTGTTGAAGTCTACTGCTGTTTCTATGACTGCTGTTCTATCTGTTATATTTTTTGCTGTGTCAACGTTTTTTACGCTTCCTACATGTATTCCTTTTGGATAAATTCCGCCTAGTCCTGATGTTTCTATGCTGTCTCCTTGTATTACATTTGCATCTGCTGGAATGTACATGCCTTTTAGTTCAGTATTTTTTTCTAGGGTTCCTTTACATACAATGCTATCTTTGTTTGTGCTCATCATACAGCTGACTGCACTTGCTGTGTCTATGATTGTTTGTACTTTTGCAGTTGAATCTGTTACAGATATAATATGTCCTACAAGTCCTTTATCTGCTATAACAGTCATATTTTCTCTGATTCCGTCTTTTGCTCCTACATTTATAATGACTGTTTTAGAATAGTTGCTAATGTCTTTGTTGATGATATATGCTGGTATTGTTTTGTATTCTCCATATTTTTGATTTAGTGCCATATATTCTTTTAGTGTTTCGTTTTCTGTTTTTATATTTTCTAATTCTCTTAATGATTGTTCTAGTTCACTATTTTTTTTCTTTAGTTCGTCATTTTCTTGTTTCAAGTTTTGGATATCTGTAAAAAAGCTGTTGTTTCCATTGATTTTGTTTTTTAGATATGTTAATCCATTTTGAATTGGCATGACTAATTTGTTTGCTACATTTTCAAAAAATGATGTGTTATTTTCTCCATTTGAAAAGATTACTATGAAAATGAGTATTATGATTGTTATGATTATTCCTAAAATGCCTACTTTGTTTTTTTTAAGCATATCCTCAACTCTCCTTTTTATTTGCGTTTACGTGCATTAATTAATACTGTTTTTAAATTTTCTAGATCTTCTAGTGTTTTTCCTGTTCCTCTTACAACACAGTCTAGTGGTTCTTCTGCTATATATACTGGCATACCTGTTTCTATACTTATTAGTTTGTCTAGGTTTTGGATTAATGCTCCTCCTCCTGCTAGTACAATTCCTTTTTCCATTATGTCTGATGCTAGTTCTGGTGGTGTTTTTTCAAGTGTTGATTTTACTATTTCTACTATTTTTTGAACTGATTCACTCATTGCTTCTTGTACTTGTACTGATGTAATTTGTACATTTCTTGGTAGTCCGTCTGTTAGGTCTCTGCCTCTTACTTCCATACTTGTTTCTGTCATAAGTGGCATTGCACAACCTATTTTTATTTTTATTTGTTCTGCTGTTGTTTCTCCTATTGCTAGGTTCATTTCTTTTTTTACATAGTTTACTATGTCTTCGTCTAGTTCATCTCCTGCTATTCTTAATGAATGGCTAACTACTATTCCTCCTAGTGATATAACTGCTACTTCTGTTGTTCCTCCTCCTATGTCTACTATTATATTACCACTTGGTTCTGCTACATCTAGTGATGCTCCAATTGCTGCTGCCATTGGTTCTTCTATAAGATATACTTCTTTTGCTCCTGCTTGCATTACTGATTCTTCAACTGCTCTTTCTTCAACTTCGGTTATTCCTGATGGTACTCCTACTACAACTCTTGGTCTACCTAAATTATATCTTTTATCTATTTTTTCTATGATATTTTTTAGCATTAGTTGTGTTGCTGTGAAGTCTGCAATTACTCCATCTTTTAGTGGTCTTACTGCTTTTATTTGTTCAGGTGTTCTTCCTAGCATTTCTTTTGCTTCTATTCCTGTTGCTAATATATTGCCTGTTTTTCTGTCAATTGCTACAACTGATGGTTCTTTTAAAACAATTCCTCTCCCTTTTAAAGTTACTAAAATATTGGCTGTTCCTAAGTCAATCCCTACATCTTTTGAACCAAAGTTAAAAATTTTCATTATAATCACTCTTTCTTTTTTTTGTTTTTGATTTCTTCTACTCTTTTTTTTACGTGCTCATACACGCTTGTATATTGCCTGTTACTGCCTATTATTATTGTGTCACATAGGTCTATTTCAAATACTGATAGTGCATTATATAGTTTGTCCGTGAATTTGATGTCTCCTTGGCTTGGTTTTGCTATTCCGCTAGGGTGGTTGTGCACTAAAATGACTTTTGTGGCTTCTACTTGCATGGCAGATTTTATGATTTTTTTTATGCCTATGTCAACGAAATTGCTTCCTCCTGTTGCTATTGTTTCTATTTTTATTATTTGTAATTGGTTGTTTAATAGTACGATTTTTGCAATTTCATCTGTTTCGTTTTGAAATTCATCTAAAAACATTTGGGCAACTTCTTCTGAGTTTTTTATATAAATTCCTTTGTAATTCTCTGGCATTGACATTCTGACAGCTAGTTCGCATATTGCTTTTATTTGAATGGCTTTTACTTTGCCTATTCCTTTAATTTTGGTGAGTTCTGATATACTTAATTTTTTTAAAAATGATAAGTCGTCTTTTCCAGTTTTTCTGAGTGTTAATATTCTTTGTGCAATTTGCACTGAAGTTTCTTCTTTTGTTCCACTTTTTATAATTATTGCCAAAAGTTCTGCATTTGATAATGATTTTTCTCCATGTAGTTCTAATTTTTCGTATGGTCTTTCTGCTTTTGGTAAATCTTTAATTTTGATTGACAAATTGAGTTGCTTTCCTTTCTTGCATCTGTTTGTCCCTTATATTTTTCTATATATGAAAATTGCAAGTAGCATTCCTATTATACTTGCTACATTGATTTTAAAGGCTAAGCCAAATGTTAATTTTAGTATGCTTAGGTCTAATACTATTGGGCTTTCTAGTCCAAATTGTTGCTCATATGATAGCCACCATAACCAATCTACACTGCTTGCTAATTTTCCTAATAGTCCCCCTATTACTAGTCCTGATAAAATAAATACAATTAGTACCCATATATTTTTTTCTCTTGTTGCCATTTTTTTCTCCATCCTTTGTATCATATATTTAGATTTTTTTAAGGGTGTCTATAAACCTTTTTTCTTTTTGCCTTACGGATGCTCACATTTTTTAGTCATATACGTATTATATATTGATTTTGTAATTTTTTCAATAGATTTATTAGATTTTACTTTATTTTTTTGTTTTTATATGATATAGTTCAATTGTTACCATATTTTGTGTATTTATTTATTTTTAAAAACGTTGTATAATATATTTAAGGATATTGTTCTAGGAGGGATTGTTTTGAAAATAGAGAAAATAACAGAAAATAAAATTCGTATTGTACTTAAGCAAGAGGATTTAAAAGATCCTTCTTTAGATTTACATACTATTATGACAAAAGCTGCTGAATCTCAAGGTCTTTTTTTGGAAATTCTTGAGCAGGCTAAAAAGCAGTGTGGGTTTGATATTGATGGGCATAAATTGTTGATTGAAGCTTTTTCTTCAACTGATGATTTTATGGTCTTTACTATTACAAAATTTGCACAAAAGGAGGATGATGTTTTTTTGGGATCAACTACACACAAAAGTATGAGAATAAGAAAGAAGTTTCCGGTTGTTTCGCCTTCTTACCATTCTAGTAGAACTGATTTTTCTATCTATCGTTTTGATGATTTTGAGCAGTATTGTTCTTTTTGTAGTGCTTTACATAGTCATGCTCAATTTCGTACACGTGGCCTAGTTCATTTTTCTTCTTTGTATGCTTACAAAGATGCTTATTATCTTGTTTTGAATGGTTATAATTTTAGGCATGATAGCTATTTGTTGTTTGCTAGCCTTTTATGCGAGTTTGGAGCTTTTTGTACTCATTCTATTGATTTTGAACATCGTTTAAAAGAGTATGGAAAATGTATTATGAAGAAAAATGCTATCTCTACAACTTTTAAATTTTTTGAATAGTTTTTAAAAGCCAAATTTGTTTTTCAAATTTGGCTTTGTTTTTTTAATATAAATAATATTGTGGGTTATATGCAACTCCGTTTACTCTTACTTCTATATGTAAATGTGGTCCTGTTGAGTTTCCTGTAGACCCTACTGCTGCAATTGTTGCACCTTGTGCTACTTTTTGTCCTACTGTTACATATAGTGCTTTGCAGTGTGCGTAATATGTTTGTACTCCGTTTCCATGTGTGATTACTACCATATTTCCATATGAGCCTTTTCTTCCCGCGAATGTTACTGTTCCTCCTGCTGCTGCTTTTATTGGTGTTCCGCTTGCTGCTGCAATGTCTAGTCCTGTATGGTTTGATGAACGTATTCTGCTTGATTCACTGAAACGTGATGTTATTACTCCTGATATTGGTTTTATTAAAGATATTCCTATATCTACTTTTCCTCTTGATATTGTTGTTGCTGTGTTTACTGTGCCTGTTGATTTTGTTGTTTTGCTGTTTGTTGTTTTTGCGACTTGAACTGGTTCTTTATATAGTGTTTCTACTGCGTTGTCTACTGTTGTAAATTCTTTGCTTTCTGTTTCATATTTTTCTGAAATTGATATTTCTTCCATGTTGGCACTGTTTTTTAGTTTTAATGTATTTACTATGTTTTCTGCTTCTGAAAAACTTGATACATATGCTTTTTCTTCTTGATTTTGTGAAATTGCGTAATAGCGATAATATGCTGTTCCGCTTTCTTTTATTTTTTCGAATATTTCGTCATCGTTTGTTACTATTCCTTTTTTTAATAGGCATAGCTGGTATTCTGGTAGTTCGTCTACTTGTACAAATGCAATGTTTTTGCCATCTCCATTTTCCATGTATTCACTAATTTTGGCTTGTAATTCTGCTTTGTTAGATGTGTATCCTACTTGTTCTCCTGCTATTGTTACTCGATATGTTGGTTTAAAAAAGTATGATACTGCTCCAACAATTAGAAATACTGCTATTCCTAATAATACTAATAATTTTATAGATTTTTTTGCGTGTATTAAAACTTTTTTTAACATATGCATATCCTTCCTTTGTAAATATATTGTAATAATATTGTAATATTTGTAAAAATGCAAGATATCTTTTTTTCGTTTTTCTCTTTTTTTTTCTTTTTTTGTTTTATTATCTCTCTTTTTTTCTTTTTTTCTTCAAATTTGAAAAAAACAGAATTAATTTTTTTTAATTCTGCTTTTCGTTGATTCCCTAGCTCAAATCGCTTTTTACAGTGTTTATTTCTGTTACTGTCGCCTTTTGTGCTGGTATATAGTAACCTTTTGATTGGGCTATTTTGAATAATTCATATTGGAAGCTTTCGTCATTGTTGCGTATTTGTTGAAATGTTTGTCTAAGCCCTACGTTTTCCGCTTCTGAAATTGCGGTTTGATATGCCGTTAAGTCTGATTTGACACTTGCTAAAATGTCATTGACCATTGTTTTTTCGTCCATGTTCTTTCTTCCTTTCTTTAATTATTTAAAAATGTCATTAATTTTTGTTTTGTGTTTAGTGCGTCTTGTGCGGATTTGGTGAATAGTTGCTTGATTTGTGGGTCTACTGCTTGTGCTGAATATGCGTTTAGTTTTTGATATGCTGTTTCATGTGCTCCTATTAGGTGCCTTAGGTGTTGTAATTCCATTTGATTTAAATCTGCCATTTTTATCCTTCCTTTCTTTGCTTTCTTTTTCTAGTTTTTCCAGTTTTTTGGTTTTTATTCACTTCATATCTAATTTTTCGTAGCACAAAAGTCATATAGTTAAAAAGAGATGCAATGGAATGAAGTGAACATTTTGTGGTTCACTTCAGAAAAATGCATCTCTTATTTATTTTTATTCAATTATTTCTAGATTTGCATATTTTGCCATTAGGCGCTTATGCCCTACTTTATCAAATGTAATGTCTACTTTTAGGTCATCTCCTTCTGGTTCTACAAGTGATATTGTTCCTTCTCCAAATTTTTTATGAAATACTCTTACTCCTTCTCCGTATTGTGATAAGTCTACTGTGACAGTTGCTGGTTTTTGCTGTAATGAATTTAAAAAGCTTTCTGCTGTTCTTTGGAAGATTGGGGCTGTTTCTTTTTTTATTGTAGTAAATATGCTTTGTTTTTCTGGTTTGCTATTTCCGTACTTCCATTCTTGCATAAAATCGTTGTTTAATTTATTTTTGTTTGTTCCGAATGCTTCTTCATAGCCTTCTAATAGTTCTTTTGGTATTTCTTTTAGAAAGCGTGATGTTGGGTTACAACTTGTTGATCCAAATACTGTCCTTTGTTTGCTGAAACTGAAAAATAGAAATTGTTTTGCTCTTGTTATTCCAACATAGCATAGTCTTCTTTCTTCTTCTAGTTCTTTTTCTTCTCCTATTGATTTATATCCAGGGAAAATTCCTTCTTCCATTCCTACTAGGAATACTACTGGAAATTCTAGTCCTTTTGCACTGTGTAGTGTCATTAATGTTATTGTGTCTTCTGTTTCTTCTAGGTTGTCTATGTCACTTGATAGTGTGATTCCTTCTAAGAATTCACTTAGTGTGTTGTCTGCTGATTCTTCTTCAAATTCTATTGCTACATTTAAAAATTCTTCTAGGTTTGCTATTCTGTTGTCTGCTTCTATAGTTTTTTCGTCTTCTAGGCTTTTCATATATCCTGATTTTTTTAGAATTTGCGTAATTAGTTCTGATAGTACAATATCGTCTTTTTTGTTTTTAAATTCTTCTACTAGGTTTATAAAGTCTCTTGTGTTTATAAATACTCTTGACAATCCATATTGGTCTGCATCTTTTATGATTTCGTACATGCTTTTTCCTGTTTCGTTTGATAGTTGTTCTATTTTTTCTAGGCTTGTTTTTCCTACACCTCTTTTTGGTTCATTTATGATTCTTTTTAGGCTTAAGTTGTCTGATTGGTTTTGTATGAAGCGTAAGTATGCTATTATGTCTTTGATTTCTTTTCTTTCGTAGAATTTTTGCCCTCCTACTATTTTATATGGAATGTTTTCTCTTCTTAGTATGTCTTCTATTGCTCTTGATTGTGTGTTCATTCTATATAGTACAGCAAAGTCGTTGTATGAAAAGTATTCTTCTCTTTTTAAGTGATTGATTTCTTGAACTATAAAGCTACCTTCGTCATATTCGTTTTCTGCTGAATATACTTTTGGCAAGTTTCCTTGTTCATTGTTTGTCCATAGATTTTTTTTGTATTTTACACTATTGTTTTTTATTACTGCATTTGCTGCATTTAAAATGTTTTTTGTGCAGCGATAGTTTTGTTCTAGTTTTACTATTTTTGTTCCAGCAAAGTCTTTTTCAAAGTTTAGGATGTTGGATATATCTGCTCCTCTAAATGAGTATATTCCTTGGTCGTTGTCTCCTACGGCTGTGACGTTTCCATGAATACTTGCTAGTAGTGTTATTAGTGTGAATTGTGATTTGTTGGTGTCTTGATATTCGTCTACTAATATGTATTGGAATTGATTTGCGTAGTGGTTTAATATGTCTTCATTTTCTGTTAGAATTTGGATTGTGAAGTTGATTATATCGTCAAAGTCTATTGCATTATTTTCTTTTAGTCTTTTTTGATATAATGAATATACATTGCTTATTAGTTCTTTACGATAGTCTCCTCCTGTTTTTGCTGAAAATTGTTCTGGTGTTTGCATTTCGTTTTTGGCATTGCTTATTTCGTATTGAATATTTTTGTCTGATATTGTTTTTTCGTCTATTCCTAGTTCTTTCATGCATGCTTTTATCATTGTTTTTTGGTCTGATGTGTCAAAAATGATAAATGAAGTGCTGTAGCCTATTCTGTCTATAAATCTTCTTAATATGCGTACACATATTGAGTGAAATGTTCCCATCCATATGTCTTTTGCTGGGTCTCCTACTAGGTTTGCAATCCTTTCTTTCATTTCGTTTGCTGCTTTGTTGGTAAATGTTATTGCTAATATGTTCCATGGCAATACTTTTTTTTCTTGTATTAGATATGCTATTTTGTGTGTTAAGACTTTTGTTTTTCCGCTTCCTGCTCCTGCTATGACTAAACATGGTCCTTCTGTTTGAGTAACTGCTTCGTATTGTTTGTCATTTAATCCTTGTAATATTGTATTTTCTGACATTTGTATTCCTCTTTCTTTTTTTATTTGTCTTTATTGAAAACTATGTTTGTATTTTACTATATCAAGGTGGAAATTGCAAGAGGCTGAGATAAAATAAGTGTAAAATGTATTAGTCAAAAACATTGGATTTTGGTTTAACTTTTTTATCTTTCTTCGTTAATATCTATATTTACATCATTTATGACATCACTTAAAATTCTGATATAGCTATCGTATCTTTCCTTAGTGATAATTCCGCTCTTTACTGCTTGCTTTATAATGCAACTTTCCATTGGTTCTCTATAGTGTAAACAATTAGAATATTTACAACGACCTTCCCAATCTTCAAATTCAGGAAAATATTCTTTTATTTCATTTGGTTTAAAATCTGATATATCTAAGCTTCTTATTCCTGGAGTGTCAATAATTGAAGAATTTTCATCCCATATATAATATTTAGAGGTCGTTGTTGTATGCCTACCTTTTCCACTTTTTTCACTTACATGAGAGGTCTTTATTTCATCTGTTTCCATTAAAGCATTAGTTAAAGATGATTTTCCCACTCCGCTGTGTCCTACAAAAATAGCTTGCTTTCCTCTTAATATATCTTTTAAGTTTTCTATTCCTGTACTGTTTATTGTTGACGTTTCTACTACTGGAATTTTTATTTTTCTATATATATCTAATACTTTTTCATCTTCTTCTGTTTTTAAATCTGCTTTATTTAAACAGATTGCACAATCGATGTTATTATATTGTAATAACATTAAATATCTATCTATAAACTTTGGATGTAGCGGAGGTGTTTTTGCAGACACAACAATAACTGCCACATCGATATTAGTTGCAATATTGCGACTAGTACCTGCATTTGGACTCTTTCGCGTACTATCTATTTTAGTTCTAGCTAATACATTTTTTCTTTTTATTAAATTATTTATATAGTACTCATCTGGTTGCTCTTGCTTTATTACTACAATATCACCTGGAAATACAGTTTGATTACAAACAGCATTTAGTCCTTTTTTTAAGTGTGCTGTTATCAGTTTACCTTTATAAAGTATAGTTGCTTCATTATATTTAGTTTCTACAATTGTTCCTGTTGCTTCATTTGTTCTTTTTATAATAAATTGATTATCTGTTTGTTCGATATTTCCTTTACCTGATTTTGTTTTTGCTCTTTCTTTTTTTTCTTTGGATTTTTTTGTTTGAGTACTATCATATCTACCATAGTGAGGCATTTATATTCTCTCCTCTATTACTAGTTTCGCACATATTATATCTCATTGTTAATTTTATGTCAATTTTTTGCTATTTTATAGCTTATTTGAGAAATATTAGTCTTTCTTTTTTTCATTAATTAGTTTAATAATATTTTTGCCTAGCTCATATGCATCTTGAATTTCTTTTTGATGATTCTTTTTTAAATCATCAATTGTACTTGTTTGAGTAACTGAAATGCTTCCAATAGGTAATATTTCCATGTGTCCAAAATAATGCTCAATAGAATTGAGAATTACTATATTTTCTCTTTCTGTTTTGCCTTCTCGAACTGATATTGATATGCCATATCTTTTCTTTTTCATGTTTATCCTGTTGTTATTGGTGTTGGCATATGGTGTGCATCTATCAAAAAATACTTTTAGTTGACCTGTAACATCTCCCCAATAGTCAGGAGTGCCAATAATTATAATGTCTGATGATTTGTAGTTTTCTATAATTTCATCCATGTCATCTTTTTGTACACAAATGCCTTCTTTATAGCATTTTTTACAACCTAAACAGTAATTTATTTTTTGCTTTCCTAGACAATATCTTCTTGAATCGATGCCACATTCTTTCATTCCTTCAATTATTTTGTCTACAATGTATGCTGTACTTCCATTGTTATTAGGACTTCCAATAATACATAGAGCTTTCATAAATTTTTCCTCCTTTAGATTGATTTTATCCTTTTCGTAGTTTCTATATATTATATCATTTTTTTGCTATTTGTACATACTTTTTTCCCAGTAAGAATTATTTAAGTACACTTTATAAAAATTTGTATTTATAGACAACTAAATAGATATAAAAATATCAGTCTAAAAGTAGTAAAATTAAATTTTAGGATGTTTTAGTTATGATAGCGATAACTTATCACAAAGAAGGAGATTATTATATTCCTAACTTATATTTAGAAAAAGATGAATATGAAAAAGATTATAATATTGGAAAGTATGGTCATTTAATATTAGATTATTTAAAAAATCATAAAAATGAGAAATCCTTTTTTATTGGGATTTCTCAATAATTTTATTATTCTTCACTTTTGTCCTTTTCATGTTGTAAATTAAATATTGTTTTTTGGTTTTCTATTTCTGCTCTAAGTTCTTCTTCAGTTGGTAGATATAA
>CANRBU010000027.1 GCA_947628925.1 uncultured Clostridia bacterium
TCTCTATGTGGTTGGCGATATGTACCTCCACTTCGGACTTTCACCGATTAGCTAAACGACATGCCTGTCGTACATAATAAAGCTGTTACTTCTCTGCAACAGCTTTATATATTATTCATCCTCTGTTTCTGCGATAGCTTTTGCTACATTATATATCAATTTTTGCTTTTGAGGAGACACTTTTTTTAATAATTCTGCAAACTCATGCTCTAGATAATTACTAGAATTATTAGATGCACCATTTAAGATATATCCTTCAGATACATCTAGTAAACCACAAATTTGATTTAATCTTTTTAAATTTATATGAGAATTTCCTCTTTCAACTCTACTTAAGAATGCAACAGATATATCAATTTGGTCAGCCAAATCTTCTTGTGTCAAATTTTTAGCAATTCTAGCTTCTTTAATTCTTGAACCAATTATAGAATAATCAATAGCCATTTTTATCACGTTCCTTTCGCAAATACTATATCATTTTACCAATAAGTTTTGAAGTAACGTAAAATTAAAAATAGAACATATAGGTTAACAATTTTAAATTAATAATCAAATTAAGAGCAAGGTCCGACTAAAGAAAAAACGAGTAAAGTGAAGTAAAAAAGAGGTAAAAAGAGTAAAAATGCGCAAAAAATGAAATAAAAGGAAGAAAAACTTTTTAAAAAGTGTTAATTCTGCCAAATCATGTATACATAATTTGAAATTGGTAAGAATATATAGTATAATAAATAATGGTGCATAAAAAGGAGCGTGAATTTTATTTTAAAAACAAAATTGAAAATCTATACGAAAGAGGCATTAAAAATATTCAGCCTTATGATGATGGCACTAGCTGTTATTACAGGAATTATAATGATAAAATATAAGCCAATTTACGAGGTAAAACTTGCAGGTACAGAGTTAGGTTATATAGAAAATAAAAAAGAATTTCAAAGTATAGTAGCAGAATTAGAAAATTATCAATCAAAAAATGTATATGATGTTACACTTGCAGAAGAACCAGAATATTCTTTGAAACTTGTATCAAAAGATCAAGATACAAATGAAGATGAAATTGTAATGAGTTTGCAAAAAGATATGATTATAACATATCAATATTTTGAAATTTATATAAATGACGAAAAAGTTGATGCTGTTGACACCAAAGAGCAAGCAGAAGAAATTATTTTAGAATTGCAACAACAAGATTCAACAGGTAAATTTGAAATAAAAGAATGTGAAACACAAGATGAGTCACAAATAAAAACAAGCACCATAGAAGTAGCAAAAGAAGAAGCATATAAAGCATTAAATATTATTCAGAAAGAAAAAAAGCTAACAATCAATGGAATTAAATTAGCATCATTACCAGTAGAAGGAACAATTACATCAAGATATGGTGTAAGCAGTAGGATACGTTCATCAAACCATACTGGCTTAGATATTGCAACAGCAAAAGGAACACCAATCAAAGCAGTGGCAAATGGTACAGTTACTTATGCACAATATACAGGTTCTTATGGAAATTTAGTTAAAATAGATCATGGAAATGGTGTTGAAACTTGGTATGCACATACAAGTACTATGAAAGTAGAAGTAGGTCAAGTAGTAGAAGCAGGTGAAGTAATTGCAACAGTGGGTTCAACAGGAAATTCAACAGGACCACATTTACACTTAGAAATTAGAGTAAATGGTGAGCATATAGACCCAGAAGAAGTATATCAAAATATGTTAGGATAAAAAGGTAGAATTTATTTTCTACCTTATTTTTATAAAATATACTTTTATGTTGCATTTTGTCGAAAAAGGTTGTATAATGATAACATAATATTGAAAGGGATGTTGTATTTATGGCCTATTCTGTTGAATTTAAAAATCAAGTAATACAAATGATTAAAGACCAGAAAAGCAGTATTGAAGACATTTCTAAGAATACTGGTATAGATTTGACAACTCTTAATGAATGGAAAGATGAGTTAGAACAATCTTTAGAAATTGTAAAAACTATAGAAGATCTTTCTGCTAATAATGAATTAGAAAAAGCCTTTGCGCTAGGAGCTCAAGAGAAATATCAAGATGATGCTATTGTACAAGCTAAATTAGTACAACTTGCTATTACCAAAAAAAAGAATTTGGATCAAGCTGTGCAAATTTGTCAAAAAAATATATTTAAGCATAATCCATATATGCAATCACAATTAATTAAGATTTATTTAATAAATCATAATTATGAAGAAGCTTCTGCTATTGGGGCTTTAAAAGAATTTAAAAATAATATTATTATACAATCTCAAATGATTACTCTCGCAATGAAGCAAGGAAAGTTCGAGGAAGCTTTAAAAATTGGCAATTTGCCTAAATTTAAAGATATTATCCACATTCAATCTCAAATGATTTCTGTTTATATGATTTTAGGAAAATTAGATGAAGCTTTAAAAATTGGAAACAATCCTCAATTTGCCAATATACCTGAAATTCAATCTCAAATGATGACTATTGCAATTTTGCAAAATAGACCTGATGATGCTATTGCAATTGGTACTCGAAATAACTTTCGAGGTAATAGAATAATGAAGGTACAATTATCACGTGCTTATACTTTAAAGGATGAACTAAAAAAGGCAAAAAAGCTTGCTGAAAAGGCTACTCATGTTACAAATGCTGCTCTTCAACAAAGTTTTAGTGAAAATGACACTTTTGATAAAACAGAACAATTATTAGCTGAACTAAAAACTAAATTATATTGTAATAAAGTAAAACAAGAAGATATTGAACTAGTAAAAAATAGTAAAATTTTGACAGATTATCAAAAACAACTAATATTATTAGCGATATATGAAAGGCAAAAAAATAGTAAAGAAATTTCATCTCTTGTAAAATCTTATAAAGCAAAATTCCCAAATGCTCCAGAAAATAAAACTTTTAATACAATTTTGCAAAGGGCACTAACTAATAGAGTAAAAATATTTAATTTCTTTTTCTATGATCAATTATTAGATTGGAAATTTGATAGAAAATTGCAAGAAAAATATGAAAAAGAAGATAAAGAGCTTTTATCTGCTACTAGAGTTCCACCTAGCCCTGTGTCTAATGTTAAGGTGGTTTCTCAACCTACTAAGAAGAATATAGATACTTCAGATGTATATAGTTCATATCCTATACCTAAAAAAGTTGTATCTGGATCTAAAAATAATGATTTTATAAATAGTATAAAAGTTTCTAAGCCTCAACCTGTTGTTCCTAAAATTCCAAAGGCTCCAAAGTTGATGACTCATTATGATGAAATTTTACAGTATTTAACAGATAAGAAAAAAGATATTTACATAGACTTAAATTCTTCAGATGCGTCAGTGCAAAAAGCTGCTATGCTACAATGGGATAAAATGGATTCGTTATTAGATAAAGTAAAACAAAATAAAGATAATGTAGATTACCTAAATACTTTATATGATAAAATATCTAGTTTAAAGTCTTTTGAAAATTCTCAAGAAAGATAAAACATAAAACCCAGAAAGAATAATTCTTTCCGGGTTTTTTTAATTAACTCTCCCTGCTCTAATAATGCTTGCTACATCTTCTATACTTTTTTGTGGTGTTGATGCTCCTGCCATAATTCCAATTTTCTCATATTTTCTTATATCTTGTATATCAAGTTCTTGGTAAGTTTCTACACAGGTACTGTTTGGGCAATACTGTTGTGCAATAGTGTACAATTTATGTGTATTGGAACTATTTTTTCCGCCTATTATTATCATGTATTCCATTTCTTTTGACATTACTTCTGTTTCCATTTGCCTTAATTCAGTTGCTTTACAAATTGTATTTTTTATTACTAACTCTACGTCTTGAGCTGTTTCGTTTTTTACAATTTCTTCTACTATGTAAAACTTTGATAAGCTATATGTTGTTTGAGAAATTAATAGTAACTTTTTTAATCCTGATTTTTCAAAAGATTCTAAGGCTTTGAAAACATCTTCATCTGTATTTTCTATAACTGACACATATTGTCCACAATGGCTTAATGTTCCTAAATTTTCTGGATGTCTACTGTTTCCACATAAGAATATATAAAAACCTTCATTGGTATATTTTTCAGCTATGTTGTGAATTTTTAAAACATTAGGACATGTAAAATCTTGTAATGTGATACCTTTTTGCTCTGCTGTTTTATAAACATCCTTTGGTGCACCATGTGCACGAATTACTACTGTACCTTCTGCATTTTCTAAATCATCAATGAATTTTACCCCTTGTTTTTCTAGGTCTTTTATTACTTCTTGATTATGTACAATTTCTCCTAAGCAGTATATGTTTTTTTGTTCTTTTGCTAACTTGCTACAATTTTCTACTGCTTTTTGAACACCTATGCAAAAGCCTGCTGTTTTTCCTATTACTATTTCCATCTATATGTTCCCTTCTTTTTATTTTTGTACCATATTCATTATTTCTTCTTCTAGACATTTTACGATTTCTTCTTGTTTTACTTTTTTGATTATTTCTCCTTTTTTGAATAATAATCCTTCTTTTATTCCACCTGCAATACCGATGTCTGCTTCCTTTGCTTCGCCAGGTCCATTTACTGCACATCCCATAACTGCAACTGTAATATCTGCTTCTATATTTTGTAAAAATTCTTCTACTTGCTTAGCTATTGGTATTAAATCAATTTGTGTTCTTCCACATGTTGGACAAGCTATTAAAGTTGGAGATTTTTTATATAAATTACAATCTTTCAAAATCTCTTTTGCAACCTTTATTTCTTTTATAGGGTCATCTGACAAAGAAACACGGATTGTATCACCTATGCCTTCTCTTAACATATAACCTAGCCCAATGCTTGATTTGATTGTTCCACTAAATTCTGTTCCCGCTTCTGTAATTCCCAAGTGTAGTGGGCAATCGAATTCTTTAGAAGCTTCTAGGTAGCTTTCAATACATAAATCTAAGTTTGAAGCTTTTAATGATACTGCATAATCTTTAAAATTTAAATCTTCTAAAATTTGGATATGCCTTTTGGCACTTTCTACCATTGCCTTTGCAGTTGGTTTGCCAAATTTTTCTAATAAATCTTTTTCCAAAGAACCTGCATTTACTCCTATTCTAATAGGAATATTTTTTGCTCTACATGCTTCTACAACTGCTTTTACTCTCTCTTGTGAGCCAATATTTCCGGGATTAATACGAACTTTATCAACACCTGATGCTATTGCTTCTAGTGCGATTCGATAGTCAAAATGAATATCTGCAACAATTGGTATGTGAATTTTTTCTTTAATTTGCTTAATTGCTTTTGCATCTTCTATGTCTAAACAAGCAACACGAATAATTTCACAGCCTGCTTTTTCAAGTTCAAGTATTTGATTAACTGTTGCTCCGCACATCTTTTGTTTTTGTATTACACATTGATTGTATTACAACTTTATTTTGTCCACCTATTTGTACATTTCCTACTTTGATTGGTCTTGTTTCAGTTCTTTTCATTTTTACTTCCATCCCTTCCTTAAGACAATTTTATTACATTCCTAAAAGCTTTACTTCAATATTTTCCATTTTATATTTGCCATCTACTAATTTGAATTCTACTAATGTGTTTTCTAGTGTTTCTTCATTTTGCCTTAAGTCTGTTGTAAAATATAATTTTATTTGTGGAATTTCTACTCCGTGATTTTACTATTTCTCTAAAAGTTTCTGCCATGTGTTTTTCATCTTCACATACAAAAATTAATTGTGGAAGTGATTTAAAGCCAGAGTCCCCTGGAACAAAGTTGGCATAAAAATCTTGGTATAAGTGCATTTTATCTACTAATTTCTTTTCCCAGTCTGGTTCTCTTCTTATTACTTCAAATAAAAATTGAATTGATTTATTGTTTTTAGTTAATTTTACACATCCTCCTGTTGCCTTAAATAATTTTCCTGCCACTTTTGCATTTATTGATGGTTTTACTATAAATTCATCAAATGCTTTTACCTTTCTTAAATATGCAATAATAGTTTGATTTCCTGCTAATCTCTTTTTAATCATAGGAACTGGTTTTGTGTTGTCTGATGGTTGCCATTTACATTCGATTTCTTTAGAATTTAATAAATATTTTCCCATTTTTTCTAAGCAATAAATTCTATAGATACCCTTTCCCTCATCTGAAGTAAAAAAGTACCTTGTTAAAATTTTTGATTTTACCAATGCTTCTAATTTATTATTTAATTTGTCTTGTGACTTAGGGTCAAATCCTTTTATCTCTAGCATTTGGTATAATTGTCTTGATGTGATAAATTCAAATTGATTTACTAACTCTAAAATTTGAAAATGAATGTCTGTTATATGACCTATATTTATCTTATGTACAATTTGATTCATAGAGACATATCCGTCTTTACCATCAAATGTTTTGATTTCACCTTCTCTAATTGCAAAAGGTGATACTTGTGCTTTAATTTGGTTATCTTCAACCATATTAATTCCTCCCTACATAATAAATAATTTTATTTTTCTTCTGTTATAATCAATTCTTTTGATATATACATTGATTTCTTGACCATACTTAAGGTTTGGCTTAAATTCTGACATTCCAACTAGGTTAGGTGTTAATTCAATAAATATTCCGTTTTTATTTTTTTCTGTTTCTCTAACAATTCCTTTTACTACTTGTCCTTGTTCGAATTTTTTTGCATTTTCTTCCCATGTACCATATTGCTCTTTATATGATAAAGAAATTTTGCCTGTTTCTCTGTCTATATATTTTATCATAACATTTACTTTTTGTCCAATTTTTAGCCTTTCATATGGTGTTTGTATTCTTGCTACTGATAAATCTTCTATATGTGCTAAACCTACTACTCCTCCACCTATTTCTATAAAAGCTCCGTATGGTGCTATATTTTTGACTATTCCACTTACTTTATCTCCTACACTTAAATCATTTTTAACTACATTTATAACTTCCTCTTGTACACTTTTGCGAGATAAGATTGGTATGTTTTCTTCATTTACACCTTTTATTTTAAATTGCACATATTTATGAACTTTTCCTGTGCATAGGTTTTCTTTTGGCAGTCCATTTTCTTCTAAGTGTATTCCTTCTACTTCATTGCGTGGCATAATTCCCACAATATTATTTCCTAGTTGTACATGTAAATTAAAGTCATTATCACATTCTTCTACAATTCCTTGTAGTATATTATCTTCGTATATTGCTTTTTCTATATCTCCATTTTGCAATGTTGACAATTCTTCTGTCCAGCCTTCTGGTAAAAATTGAAATGTATTCATCTGTTTTTTTCTCCTTTTTTCTTCTGTTGATTTTTTTCATTATACACTTTTGTATAAAAATTTGCAAGAAATTTTTTACTTAGTTCATAATTTCATTTTTGTGTAAATAACGCCATTTTCCTAATGGCAAATCTTTTACACTGATATTACCTATTTTACTCCTATGTAGTGCTAATACTTTTCTTCCAATTGCTTCACACATTCTTCTTATTTGTCTATTTTTCCCTTCATGTATTGTAATTTCTAATCTAGAAATATTTTTTTCTGTATCTGTTTTTAATATTTTTACTTTTGCTGGTCTTGTAACATAGTCCCCTATGTCGACTCCATTTTTTAGTTGTTCTACTTCTTCACTTGTAATGATACCTTTTACTGTTACTGTGTATGTTTTGTTAATTTCATGTTTTGGGTGTGTGTATTTATATACAAAATCCCCATCGTTTGTTAATATCAAAGCCCCTGAAGTGTACATATCTAGCCTTCCAACTGGTACCACTCTTTGTTTGACTTTTACTAAATCTAATACTGTGTCCCTGTTATATTGATCTTTTGCTGTTGTAACATAGCCAATTGGTTTATTTAATAAAATATATACTTTTTCATCACTGTTTTCCACAGTTTTTCCATTATATGTGACTAAATCTTTGTTGGGTACGATTTTTATGCCTAACTCTGTAACTATTTTTCCATTGACCCCGTATCTTCCCTTCTAAAATATATTGTTCACAGGCTCTACGTGAGCCAATGCCATTGTTTGCCAAGTATTTTTGCAGTCTTATTTCTTCCATTCGTAACCTAGCTCCTTTGTTATGATTTCTTGCAAATATTGTGGTAAAGGTGCTTCTATATGCATGTGTTTTCCTGTTATTGGATGGTTTAATTCTATTTCTTTAGCATGCAAGCATTGCCCTTCTATTCCCCATCTGTTTTTTCCATTTGAATATACATCATCACCTAATATTGGATATCCTATATGTGATAAATGTACTCTTATTTGATGTGTTCTTCCTGTTTCAATTTTTATTTCTAGTAAAGTAATATTTTCTTTTGGAAAGCGCTCTAAAACTTTAAAATGAGTTATTGCTTCTTTCCCATTTCTACTAACTGCCATCTTTTTTCTATCAGATGTACTTCTTGAAATTGGCATATTGATTGTTGCTTGGTTTTCTTTTATAATTCCACGCACTAGTGCAATATATGTTTTTTGTATTTCATGATTTTTTAACATGTTACTTAATGCGATATGTGTTTTATCGTTTTTAGCAATCATAACTATTCCTGAAGTATTTTTATCTAATCTATGAACTATTCCTGGTCTAATTTCTCCTCCTATTCCTGATAAGCTGTCTTTGCAAATTGCCATTACTGCATTTACTAGTGTTCCATCTGGGTTGCCGTTTGCAGGGTGCACTACCATCCCTTTTGGTTTGTTGACTATTAACATATCTGTATCTTCATATAAAATAGAAATAGGGATATCTTGTGCTTTCAAAGATATTTCTTTTGGCTCTTCTTTTTCAATTTGTATTTTATCATTTTCTTGAACTTTATATGATGGTTTTACAGTTTTTCCATTTACCAAAATATTTCCGTTTTCTAGTAGGCGTTTAACCGCTACTCTTGAAATATTTTCGTTTTCAGCTAAATAGCTGTCTATTCTACAGTCCGAAACTTGTTCTACAATAATTTCTTTCATTTAAATTTCTCCTGTTCTTCCATAAATTATGAAATTATCGTCTTCATACATTTTTACATATCTTTTATCTTCTGATTCTCTTATAATCATGTTCATTTTGGAATCTCTGTATGTGATTACATGTGTGATATCATATTTTTCAAATACTTCTTCATAGAATTTTGCAATTGTTGAAACATCCATAAAATCACTAAAAATATCATCTTCTAGTCCATTAAATTGTGGGTCATATACATCTGCCCTTGAATCAATAAATACAGGTATTCCCCTATATAACATGTAACTTCCATAGTTGTATTCATTATAAAATCTTGCTTTTCCAATGTCGATATTCTCTAGTATAAAGTCACATGCTTTTACTGGGTATGAACCTTTGCTAATATATTTTCCGCCAAATCTTGGTTTTATTATATTGTATCCCATGTATATTACCAATACACTAATAAATAGAGCTGGAATTGGTTTTACAAGATACTCTAAAAATTTCTTATAGTTTATTTTATATTCTTCAAGCATTTGCAATATTAATCTTGCTAATATTACTGTGCCTATAACTGTAAATAATGTTATTTGCCTTTTGGAAGCGAGCATTAAATACCCTAGACCTGCTATAAAGAACAAGTCTTTTAAGCGTATTTTGGTTTTTGTAAATGTTAGAATTGCTAGTAGTAATACTATCATTATTAGTGCTTCTTTATTTTCTGCAAGTGTCATTGGTAAATGCTCATTTATACTTTGCATTGTGTTACCTTTTACACTTTTATATAAATATGTGTATGGTGTGTCTCCTATTGGTGTTAATAGTCCTGTCAATAAACAAATTAGCATAATTAATATTAGCCATTTTACGTTTTTATTATTTTCTAGTTTTATTTTATATGGATTTTTTAAATTTTTTCCTCTTTTGATTTTGATTTTAGATATTTTTTCTGTTTTTTTCATTTTTTGATCTTGTAGTTTTTCTAATTTTTCTTCATCAATTTTCTTGCCTTGTTTTCTGCATATTTCTAAATATTTTATTCTTGCATTTAAGATAAGCATAGGTATTTTCTTATATATTACTATTTCTGCAAAGTTTGCAATAATATATTCACCTATATATGGCAAAAATAGTACAAAATATACTGGGAATACTGCTGCATGTACATTTGCAATTATAATTGGTATTATTATTAAGCCTAATGCATAATACCATTTTTTTGTTTCTAAAAATTTTTCTATAAAGAAAATAGTCCATATAAATAGAATAAATGTCACAAGCTGTGCTCTTGCTGCAATATATGGCTTTAGTACATACATTGCTCCTATTGTAATTATAAATGAGATTACTTCATTTTTGCTTAATTTTGTTGTTACTAAAAATATTGATATTCCTAAAACGCATGATAATAGGCATGTTGTTACAAATATACCTTGCCAGCCAAAACTGTTATATATAAGGTATGAAATCAAATCATATAGCCAATGTGGATATGTGTAAATAAGTCCTTCATGCCATGAAAAAGGTTCTTTCATGTCGACTCCATTGCGTGCTATGTGTTCTCCTACTTTTACTGTATAAAAAGTATCATTTTGCATTGTTACTGGGCATACTGCAATTGAGAATATTACAACTAATGTAAGTGCCATTATCATAAATATTGTGCTTGATTGTACATTTATTTTCTTTTTTTCTTTCATTTGTTCCTCCATAATTATTTCTATCTAAAAAAAATTATACTTGCTTTTTTGGAAAAAAGCAAGTTTTTTATAAGGTTTGTTTTATTTCTTTATAA
>CANRBU010000028.1 GCA_947628925.1 uncultured Clostridia bacterium
AAAAATTACATAAAAGATGCAGTTATGCGGAATTGAAGAAAATCAAAAAGAAATAGAAGATGCTATAAAATCTAATTTAAAAGAAAATTGGAAAATTGATAGAATTTCAAAAATTGATTTAAGTATATTAAAATTAGCAATTTATGAAATAAGATATACTCGGAATTCCTTTTAAAGTC
Source organism: uncultured Clostridia bacterium (assembly GCA_947628925.1). Taxonomy (GTDB): domain Bacteria; phylum Bacillota; class Clostridia; order TANB77; family CAG-508; genus CAG-269. The sequence goes on from CANRBU010000028.1 coordinate 180, forward strand.
GCAATTAATGAAGCAGTAGAGTTGGCAAAAAAATATGGAGAAGATACTTCAAAAACTTTTGTTAATGGAATTTTAGCAAGTATTGTAAAAACTTAAATTTGCACAGGAAGGAAGCTATATAGTAATGAAATACGAAAATATGGCAATTACAGTAAGCCAATTAAATAGCTATATTAAAGAAAAATTGGCTAATGATGAATATCTAAGTAGTATATTAATTAAAGGTGAAATTTCTAATTTTAAACATCATTATACAGGTCATATGTATTTTACACTAAAAGATGAAAAATCTTTAGTAAAATGTATAATGTTTAAAACATATGCAGAAAAATTAGATTTTACACCTAAAGATGGAATGAAAGTATTTATATTAGGTAGTGTAGCTGTATTTGAACGTGATGGTATTTATCAAGTATATGCTCAAGCAATGCAAGAAGATGGGGTAGGAGCCTTATATAAAAAATATGAAGAATTAAAGCACAAGTTAGAGGAAAAAGGATATTTTGATGAAGCACACAAACAAAAAATTCCTAAAATGCCTAATGTAATTGGTGTTTTAACTTCTCAAACAGGTTCAGTTATAAAAGACATTATAAATGTTAGTACAAGGAGAAATCCTAATGTTAGGATCCGTCTATATCCAGTTCCTGTCCAAGGTCAAGATGCAAGTGAAAAAATTGCAAAAGGAATTGAATATATGAATGAAAATAAGTTAGCAGATGTTTTGATATTAGCTAGAGGAGGAGGTTCTTTAGAAGATTTATGGCCATTTAATGAAGAAGAAGTTGCAACTGCAATTTATAATTCTAAAATACCAATCATTTCTGCAGTAGGTCATGAAACTGATTTTACAATTTCAGATTTTACGGCAGACTTAAGAGCTCCAACGCCTTCTGCAGCAGCAGAACTAGCAGTTCCAGATGTATATGAATTAAAGCAAAAATTGCGGAACATATCAAAATAGAATGAGAATAGCACTTAGTAAAAAATATGAAACCTTGCAATTAAGGTTACAAAAATGTATGGCAAGCTATGTTTTTAAAGAGCCAAAAAGAATGATAGAAAATAGATATATGTTAATTGATGGATATATCAAACGTATAGAAACAAAAATTAAAAATAAAGAACAAGAGGAAAAAGCACATTATCTTACTGTATTGTCTAAATTAGATGCATTAAGTCCACTAAAAACTTTGACAAGAGGATATGCAATTGTAGAACAAAATGATACAATTATAAAAACTGCAAATAACTTAAAAACAGGTGATGAGGTAAATTTAAAATTTGTTGATGGTTCAAAAAAAGCAAAAATCCAATAAAGTTATATTTGTACCAAAGAAAGGAATGTGAATATAATGGAAAAAAGTACCAAAATATTAATTGGAATATTTATAGTTCTTATTATTTCACTAGTAGGCTATTTAGGATATATCTTTTTAGATGACAAAAACAGTGAAGAGTTAGATACAAATACTGTTAATAATGTAGAAGAACAAAACACCATAACAGACGAAAATACCACAAACACTACTAATACAACTACAGAAAATTCAATTAACCAAAACACTGTAAATACAAACACAACACCTACAAGTACGGCACCTACAGTAGTTGGAAAAGAAGAAAAAGAAAGTACAGAACAAAGTGGAACAGAAAACCCTGAGCAAACAGCAATTGATTTTGCAAAGGAAAGATGGGGAGAAACAAGTAGTAGTTATAATTTTGTTGTAGAAAAAGTGGAAGGAAATGTTTACCATATTGCAGTTATATCAAATACAATTACAATAGCATATATGGATGTTAATTTAGAAACAGGAGAAATAACAGAAACTTAAGCTATAGGAGGAATAATAATATGAAACAGGCAAGCTTTGAAGAAAACATAGAACAACTTGAAAATATTGTTACAGAATTAGAAAAAGGTGAATTAAATTTAGAAGATTCTATGAAAAAATTTGAAACAGGAATAACAATATCAAAAAAATGCAACAAAATATTAGATGAAGCAGAAAAGAAAATTACAATATTATTAAATCAAGATGGAGATGTAGAAGAAGAAGATTTCAAAGCATAGAAAGGGATAATGGGGGATGAACAATATAACAGGTTTTCTTCAAAATAAATATGTTATAGTACCATTTTTATTATGGTTTTTTATTCAAACATATAAAGTTGTATATGATTTAATTACCACAAAAAAATTTAATTTTAAAAGAATTTTAGGAGCTGGTGGAATGCCTAGCTCTCATTCTGCTGTTGTAGTCGGATTAGCAACTTTAATTGGAAAATATGAAGGTGTTAATTCAAGTGTTTTTGCTGTTTCATTGATTTTAGCTTGCGTTGTTATGTATGATGCAGCAGGTATTAGAAGAGCTGCTGGAAAACAAGCGAAATTATTAAATAAATTGATCGAAACACCAGGTTTAACAGGTGTAGAAGTATCAGAACGTTTAGTTGAAGTTTTAGGACATACCCCTATACAAGTTTTTGTTGGTGCATTAATAGGGTTAGTTGTAGGTTTAATAGTATAAAAATAATAAATAATGAAGAAAGGGTGATTTTAAATGACAGATATTGAAATCGCAAGAAGTGTTGAACTAAAAAACATTACAGAAATCGCAAAAAAATTAGGAATTGGGGAGGATGAAATAGAACAATACGGAAAATACAAAGCTAAAATTTCTCCAAAAGTTTATGAAGACAGAAAAGACAAAGAAAATGGTAAACTAGTTTTAGTAACAGCCATAAACCCAACACCTTTAGGAGAAGGAAAAACAACAATTTCTATTGCAGTTGCAGATGGATTATCAAAAATCGGAAAGAAATCTATATTAGCCTTAAGAGAACCTTCTTTAGGACCAGTTTTTGGAATTAAAGGTGGTGCAGCAGGTGGAGGTAGAGTTCAAGTAGCACCAATGGAAGATATCAACTTACATTTTACAGGTGATATTCATGCAATAACAGCAGCTAACAATCTTCTTTCTAGTTTAATTGATAACCACATATATTTTGGAAATGAGTTAAAAATAAAAGAAGTAACATGGAAAAGATGTGTAGACTTAAATGATAGACAATTAAGAGTTGTTGAAACAGGTTTATCAGAAGAAAAAAATATTGTACCAAGAAGAGATGGATTTAATATAACAGTTGCTTCAGAGATTATGGCAATCCTTTGCTTAGCAACAGATATAGAAGATTTAAAAGAAAAATTAGGAAATATTGTTATTGGATATAATGAAGAAGGAAAACCAGTATATGCAAGAGATTTAAAAGCAGAAGGTGCAATGGCAGTTTTACTAAAAGATGCAATAAAACCAAATTTAGTACAAACTTTGGAACATACACCAGCTATTATTCATGGAGGACCTTTTGCAAATATTGCGCATGGATGTAACAGTATTATTGCAACAAAAATGGCTTTAAAACTAGGTGAATACACTATAACAGAAGCAGGCTTTGGTGCAGACTTAGGAGCAGAAAAATTCCTAGATATTAAATGTAGAAAAGCTAAAATAAAACCAGATGTAGTTGTTTTAGTTGCAACAATAAAAGCTTTAAAATATCATGGAGGAGTTCCAAAAGAGGATATTCAAAAAGAAAACAAAACAGGGCTAGAAAAAGGCTTAAAAAATCTTTTAACACATATTGATAACTTAAAAAATCGTTTTGGATTAAAAGTAATTGTTGCATTAAATCGTTTCCAAACTGATACAGATGATGAAATTGCTTTCTTAAAAGAAAAATTGGAAGAGAAAAATGTTTTACTTAGCTTAGTAGAAGGATGGGCAAAAGGTGGAGAAGGTGCAATAGATATTGCAAACAAAATTGTAGACTTAACATCAAATACAGACTTTGTAAATGAATTCTCAATGGTAAGCAACGAAGTTAATTATATTTATCCATTAGAAGATGATATAAAAACAAAAATAGAAAAGATTGCAACAAAAATATACCATGCTTCAGGTGTAGAGTTTACACAAGAAGCAATTACAAACATAGAAAAAATTCAAAACTTGGGTTATAAAGAATTACCAGTATGTATTGCAAAAACGCAATATTCTTTGTCAGATGATCAAAAAAATCTAACTGATGAAGGTGATTATGTAATACATATTCGTGATGTGGAATTAAAAGCAGGTGCTGGTTTTGTTGTTGCGCTTGCAGGAACAATCATGACAATGCCAGGACTTCCAAGAGTACCTTCAGCAGAAAGTATTACAATAGACAAAAATGGAGTAGTAGAAGGAATATTCTAAAAATAAACATGTATATAAACATTAAAAATGAGCAACCTAATAAAAAAAGGAGGCTCATTTTTATGTTAAATTTTAGAACAGACTTGGCATCTGAAAGAAGAGATTTGTATAAAAAAGCAAATCAAATTGAAGATGAAATTCAAGGAATTGAAAGTGAAAAAGAAGAAATTAATGAAAACTTGACAATTGAACGTGTTAAAATAATTAATCAAGAGGGAGAAAAAGCAATAGGAAAGCCAATTGGCAATTATATAACAATCGATATAAAAAAATTAAAAATTGCACAAGATGAGGAAATACAAAAAGCATCAGAAGTTTTAGCAAATGAATTAAAAAAGATTATTGATTTGCATATAGATAAACAGGCTTCAGCACTAGTTGTGGGGTTAGGGAATATTTATGTCACACCAGATAGTTTAGGTCCAAAAGTTATAAATGAAATAGAAGTTACAAGACATGTAATAAAATATTTACCACAATATGTAGAGGAAGGAACAAGAGAAATTAGTGCAATTTCACCAGGAGTTTTGGGCACAACAGGTATTGAGACTTTGGAAATTTTAAAAGGAATTGTAGAACAAGTCCACCCTAATTTATTAATTGTTATAGATGCTTTGGCTTCAAGAAGTATTGAAAGAATTAGTAGTACAATTCAAGTTTCAGATACAGGTATTGTACCAGGTGCAGGTGTTGGAAATACAAGAGCAGAATTAAGTAAAAAAACATTAGGAATACCAGTAATTGCAGTAGGTATCCCAACAGTTGTTGAAACAGCAGTATTAGTTAATGATTGTTTAGATATATTAATTGAAAAATTACAAGATGAAGCTCAATCTAATGATATGTTAAATAAATTGAAAGAGACAGATAATTATGAGGAGATTAAAGAAGCTTTAGTGCCAAATGATTATAATTTAATTGTAACTCCAAAAGAAATTGATGATTTAATAGAAAATATGAAAGATATTGTGTCAGAAGGAATAAATGGAAGTTTGTAAAAATAAAAAAAATTATTAAAAAAGTTGCAAAAAAAAATCAGTTCATATATAATAGTGTTAGAAAAAGTAAAAGGAAAAACAAGCCTGAAAAACAAAACTTGTTACCTTGAAAGAAAGGATGGTAATAATTATGGCAGAGAACGAAGAAAAAAATAAAACAGTAAAAGAAAGCAAAGAGGAACAAAAAAAGGATACTGTTAAAAAAGAGGAAATTAAAGCTGAAGTAAAAAAAGAGGCAGTAAAAAAAGAAGAAGTAAAAAAAGCACCTGAAAAACCAGTAGAAGAAAAGAAATTTGAACAACCTAAAACTGCAGAAACAAAAAAGACTACGACCGCAAAAGCAACAAAAGAACCAGCAAAACCAACAGGAAAAAAGAAAAATATAGCAGTAAGAGCAGTCGCAGTTGCGGTTATATTACTATTGGTAGTAGCTCTTATTTACATGGCTTTGCCATCACCAGCTAGAGCTTTACAACAAATGTTAACAAATTTTAAAGCTGGAAATTTTGAAAAAGTAGAAGAATTTGTTGACTATGATGAATTAATGGGTGATTCTATTTTATCACCAGATGATCAAGAACAATCAAAATTATTATTAAAGAATTTTCAATTTGCAGTAAAAAATGTATCACAAAAAGGAGATGTAGCAACAATAGAATTAGAAACAACAAATATAAATTTTGAAGTTATAGTAAGAAATGCTGCAACAAAACTATTACAAAAATATTTTAATAGTGAAGATGCAGAAATAGAATCAATATTATTAGAAGAATTACAAAAAGAAGATATAGAAACAGTAACAACAACTCAAAAAATAACAGTTAAAAAACAAGATGGAAAATGGAAAGTAGAAGCAGATGATAATTTAAGAAATGCTATTTTCCCAGGACTAATGGAAACATTAGAAACATTAACAAGTGGAACATTCTAAAAAAGTATCCAATTTAAGATTTTCTGAAGTCTTAAATTGGATTTTTTATTTTACTTTACTTGTGTTTTTATATAAATTACAAATAGGGCAATCTGTACATAATTCAGCACGTTTTTCAAAAATTAGAATTAATGTATTTATAAATTCATCAAGAGAATGTTCAATAAGATGAATATACAATTTTTTAGGTAATAAATTTAACAAACTATTTAATAAATAATCATTAGAGGAAAAGGTAATATCAGATAAATATTTTGCATCTAAAAAATATTCTTGAATATCAATTAGATTTAAATTTTTATCTAATAAAATTGGTTTGTTTTTTAAATACACTAAGTGCAAACACTCTGTTTCCGAATTTTGTGAGTTTATATATAATTTTAATAAAGAAATAAATTCTAAATATTCTTTTTCAATCATAAATTCATTTACTGCTTTATCAACAATTTCATCTAAAATAGAAAAATAAGTTTGTAAACGAAAATAAATAAAACCAGTTAATATAATAGATTTATTTTCATTTAAATATGCAGAAAAAGCATTTGCTAAAAAAGTGAATTTCCTTTCAAAATAATGTGTAAAATCATCACAGCAAATATCAAAACAATTTTCTAGAATTTTTTTTCTTTCCAAACTATCAAAATAAAAATAATTTTGCAAGATAATATTTTTCAAAAATGTTTCTTCTAACTCATCAATAACTAAGTAAGACAAAATATTTGAAATGCTATCTATAAAATTATTTATATGTGAACCTTTGTAATGTATAATAACATTATTATAGTGCCTAAATTGCTTTTGTGAAAAACAAACATTTTCCAAACCAGATGAATGTAATTCGTTTAGTAGATATTGTAGTAAAGCTTCATTGTTTGTTTTTATACAGATGGACTTCATGCTAAAAAACTCCCTTCTAAACTAGTATCTACTAAACTTTTAAAGTTATACATTATCATATGAAAAAATACATAAAATGAAACTTGTCCCAATAAGGGACAAGTTTTATAAATAAATATGATAATCAATATCTGGGAATAAACAATCTTTTTCTTGAATGTCTTTTAAAAAGGTTTCATCAATTTTGTCATCTTTTATTTGATAGTACAACTTTGTAAAACGACCTATATGATCTTTTATCCTTTTTTTCGCATAATCAACCATTGTTCCATTCGTAATTATAAATAACCAGTCACTGCTTTGTGCAAGTAAAAGTTCTCTGGCACATTGGTTTAAAGCTTCTTTTTTGATTCCTTCTGCATTTTGATATAAATAAGCTAATTCACACATTCTATCACCTGCAACATGTAAATGCCTGTGAACATAGTCATTTGTTGGGTTAAGCCAAACTTCACTATAACCATTAGCACCCCAACTAGAACGACAAGGAGTAGAAACTTGTATTTCTGGATAACGGTCAATATATTCAGAAGGTGTGATTAATGAAAAATTGCAGTCATCATAATAAATTTTTTTAAATAAAATGTATAACCAATAAGGACCTTCATACCACCAATGACCATATAGTTCGGCATCATAAGGGCATAAAATGATAGGTGGTTTTTCCATATAAGGTGAAATTGAATTGATTTGATTTACTCTTGAATCTAAAAAGTGACCAGCTTGCTTTTCAGCTGAATCTTTAGCCCATTGTATGTTGTAATAATCTTTATATTCTGTTTTTCCAGTGATACGATAATATTTTATACCAGTATGTACACGTACACCATTATGTGCAATATATGGTTTTATATAGTCATAATCTGCTTCATAACCAATGTCTCGATAAAATTCTCTGTAATTAAAATCACCTGGGTACCCATTAATAGAGCTCCATACTTGACGTGATGATTCTAAGTCACGTCCAAATGCGACAAGTCCATCAGGTGAAACTATAGGGGCAAAAGTACCGTAAATTGGTGTAGGGTTAGCATATAAAATGCCATGTGTTTCAGTAATTGCATAGTCAATGCCAAATTCACGTAAATATTTATCAGCTTCAGGTACATAACCACATTCTGGTAACCATATACCACGAGGTTTTCTGCCAAAATATTTTTCATAAGTTTGTACACCAACAGCAATTTGTGCACGCACAGTTTTTTCGTTTACATATAAAATAGGGAAATAACCATGTGTTGCACCACATGTAATAATTTCTAACACACCAATATCTTGGAAGTGCTTGAAAGCTTGTATTAAATTGCAGTTATAGATATCTTTAAAAAGATGCAAATCATTTGAATATCTGTCATAATAATAATGTGATAATTCATTTAAACGATCATCACCAGCTGTCCTTTTTATTTCTTTTTTTGATAATTCTATTAATTTATTTAAATAATTGATATATTTTTGTTGAAGTAATTTATTATCTAACATAGAAAGTAAAGGTGGAGTCATCGACATTGTAATTCGAAAATCTACACCTTCATCTACTAATTTTTGAAAATTAATTAATAATGGGATATATGTTTCTGAAATTGCTTCGTACAACCAAGATTCTTCTAGATAATCATCACTTTCTGGGTGATGTATGAAAGGTAAATGAGCATGTAGTACAAAACTAACATATCCTTTTTTCTCTTGCATGTAGTATCAGTCCTTTTTACACTAAATTTTAAATTGAGAAACCTAATTGAATTTACCAATATGAATATTGCCAGAAGTTGGGTTTCCTGAAGAAGGGTTTGACAAATCATAAAGGGTTTGCTCATCTTTATATAATTTTTGATAAATATCGTAAATATTATAAATTTTTTGTATACCTTTTTTTATTTTTAAAGAAGAAATTGATTTACGAGTATATGTATTTGTTTTTATATTTCTAAATAAAGGATCTTCTTCTGTAAATAAAACATGGTCATTTGGTGCAATAAGTGAGTTAGATGTTGTAATGTAAAAATATTCAGGTAGAGGTATTGGCTCATTTTTTGTATATTCTAATATTGGCTTTCTACCTAGTTCAATACGATAATTGCAATTTGAATCTTTAACTTTTAAATACCAAGAATTTGCAAAGTCATTAATACCTACTTCAAAACTGTATTGTAGAGAGTCATTATGGATAATTAAAACAGGATATGTTTTATCAAAAAAATTGTCTCCATATTGCTTTTTGAAATTTTCTCTATCACTATCTGAAATATCCCAATAAACGAACAAAGTAGTTGGGGTTTGAGCAAGTATTTTTACAATTGTTTGATTATATCGATAAGGTATATCATAATATTCTACAGCTTCAACAACTTTTTTTGTTGAAGAAGTGCTCTTTTTTCTAGTAGAAGTTTTTTTAGCAGAAGTACTACTTGATTTTTTAGTAGTAGACTTTTTAGTTGTAGAGGCACTTGCTTTTTTAGTAGTGGCTTTCTTAGTTGCAGAAGCAGTTGCTTTTTTAGTAGAAGCTTTCTTAGTTGCAGAGGCACTTGCTTTTTTAGTAGAAGCTTTCTTAGTTGTAGAGGCACTTGCTTTTTTAGTAGAAACTTTTTTAGTTGTAGAGGTACTTGTTTTAGTAGCAGAAGCTTTCTTTTTACTAGAAGCAGTACTTGCTTTTTTTGTATTAGTTTTTTTTGCAGTAGAAGATTTTTTTACTGCTTTTTTCTCTTTTTCTACTAATTCTTGCTCTTTAGTTTTTCTTGGCATGATATTTCCTCCTATGTATACTATTTTAATATATATATACTATACTAAAATAGAAATAAATTCAAGTAAAATCGACAATATTTTTAAAAAAGTTACATTATATTAATAAAAAAGTAATGTTCACAAAAAATTTACAAAAAAATTTAGCAGAAAGTATTGACAAGTGCTAAAAATGGATATAATATATATAAGAATTAGCAATCGAACAATAAGAGTGCTAAAAGAGGTGATAAAATTGTTGGACAATAGAAAGAAAAAAGTCTTACAAGCTATAGTAGAAGAATATGTCAATACAGCAGAACCAATTAGTTCAAATCAATTGACTAAAAAAGAAGAACTTAAATATAGTAGTGCAACAATTAGAAACGAAATGGCGGATTTGGAAAAAGCAGGTTACTTGGAAAAAACTCACACTTCAAGTGGAAGGGTTCCATCAGAAAAAGGCTATAGATACTATGTGGACGAATTATTACGAGATGATAATATTAGTTTAGAAGAAATCAAATATATTAGCGAAAAACTAGAAACAAAGGTTAATGAAATAGAAGAACTAACAAAATTAACTACAACAACAATTTCAGAAGTCACACATTATACAACAGTTGCAATCGGTCCATG
>CANRBU010000029.1 GCA_947628925.1 uncultured Clostridia bacterium
CTTTGGAAAATTTACAAGCAGCTGCTGATGGAGAAAACTATGAATGGACAGATATGTATGATAGAATGGCAAAAGAAGCTAAAGAAGAAGGTTTTGATCATATTGCTTTCCTATTTTCAGAAGTTGCAAAAATTGAAAAAGAACATGAAGCAAGATATAAAAAATTAATTGAAAATTTGGAAAATGGACTAGTATTTAGTAAAGATGGAGATAGAATTTGGAAATGCAGAAACTGTGGACATATTGTAATTGGAAAATCAGCACCAGAAATTTGTCCTGTTTGCTCACATCCACAAGCTTATTTTGAAATCAAAGCTGAAAACTATTAAAAATCATAGAGGGTTTCCTAAAATAGGAACCCTCTTTTTTTGTTATATTCTTATAATCTGTCCAATGTGAATAAGATTTGGATTTTTTATTTTATTTTTATTTACAAGAAAATTAACTGTAACATTAAATTTTCTAGCAATTTCTTCTAATGTATCGCCTTTTCTAACAACATATGTTATATCTTGATTTGGATTTCCAAGTTCGAATAAATTATTACTCCTACTTTCTGTAATACGTAATTTTTGTCCTGGAAAAATAAGGTTCGGATTTTGAATATCATTTATTTCTACAATATGACTAACTGTAACCCCATATATATTGGCAATTTGTGATAAAGTATTGCCTTTTCTAACTGTATAGACAATGCTTCCTGTTCCTCGTTCTTCATTTCCGTTAATAGTTGAATTTTCTAAAACTCTTAATACTTGCCCTGGAAAAATAAGATTTGGATTAGAAATTTGATTTATTTCCGCCAATTCCGCTACTGTTGTTCCATACATTCTTGCAATTTTTGATAATGTGTCACCTTTTTTTACAGTATAAAATACAGTTTGTGTGTTAGGATTCTCCTCTCCATTAGGATTATCTGTTTGTGGAATTTCTGCCATCTCATCTAAAAATATTTCTTTGGTATAGATATCTCTATCTACACTTCCCTTTATTCCACTTACTCTTCCTCTGTCTGTATATTGCCAACCTATCCATCCACTCCAATTAGAACTTGCTCTTTCAAGATTTTCTCTAGTTGTATAATCTGCTATCCATAAAGGATAATCTTCTGCCAATTCTCGTGAAAATACACTCTGTGAATTAAACAAATCACTATATATCATAACTTCTTTATTTGTAAGTCTTTTGGTGGTTTCCAAAAATGCTCTTGCAATTTCATTTATTCCAGTTGCATTAACTCCGCCAAATACTTCATAATCAAGTACTAATTTACAGTCAGGTATCTTACCTGAAATTACATTTGCAAAAAATCTTGCTTCATTTTCTGCATCAGATGTATTTGTTGCTGTCAAAAAATGATAAAACCCTACTTTTAATCCATTTCGCTTCGCATTTTCATAATTTAAATCAAAATATGCATCTTTTATATTACTCCCCTGGCTTGCTTTGATATATACAACTTGAATTCCACTACTTTTTACTTGTGCATAATCTATGTAACCTTGCCAATTACTAACATCTATTCCTTGATATTCAGGTTCTGATACAGGACTTATAGCATATACATTGGGAAAATTCATAAAGCAGAAAAAGGTAACAATTATTATAGAAATAAATAGATGTTTACACTTCATATTGACCGCCTCCCTTTTCACCACAAACAAAAATAGAGGTATTTTCATACCCCTATATAATATGTTATTACTCATATACTGTTACTTTTTTTACTATTACCTTTGAAAAATCATTTTTTTCATCTTCTAATACTGTTACATGAAAAGTCCTTGTTTTTTTAATATTTAATTCTAATTTCGAAACATCAATAATTACTTTACTTGAAAAATCCATTCCCAAAGGTAGTGTTTTGTTTTGATTATCATAGTATATTATGTTTGTAAAGCCTATTATATTTTGATCTTTTTTCAAAGATATTTTATATAGATTAATGTTGTTACCTTCATTTTTAGAAATTTCTTTTAACTCTGCTTCTGGGTTCATATTAAATAAATTAAATTGATTTTCATCAATTTTTTCTCCCATAACTGCTTTATATAAAGTAACATCTTCTGGTGATTTAACTTTTTCAAGTGAATTTTTAATATTTTTCACAACTTGCTCTAAGCTTAATTTAAAGCCTATTTGCCTTGTCATTTTTGTAACTTCTAAAATATGAAATTTATCTTTTTCTGATTCACGATGTAATTTGTTTCCTATCTTTTTAATTTTTGTGTTATCTTGTGATATTCCACCAAATATATCAAAGTCATCACTTTCAGTTTCATCCTCACATTCTCTTAATTCTTTTTTCAACATTTTTAATACTGCTTCTACATCTTTAGGTGTTGCTATATTTTGCTTTAATTTATTTAATATGCTAAATACATTTGTAGTAGCAATGTATATACTATCTGTTTCATCTGCTGTTAAGAGTTCTCTTTGGAGCTTATCTAGATTAATTCCATAATTTTCAAAATCTTCTACATAATCAAAAACTTTTTCTATTCTTTTTACAACGCCAATTTCCTCTTCTTCGCCCTCTGGAAGAACTGCCATTTCATCTTTGTTGCTATATTTCCAAAATTCAAAAATGCTTTTTTTATGTTTGTCAATTTCTTCAATAAAAAGTGTAGCATTTTCAATTTTCTTTTTCATATTTTTATTTTTTAATTTTATTGCATTAATATCCATAACTGTATTTTTTAATTTAGTTTCTTCTTCTTCTAATTCTTTGTAACTTCGTATTAGTTCTTCTATTGTATATTTTTTTCCTAATTTTTCTTGAACATTTAATATCTGACTTTTTGCTTTAGGTTCTTCTTCTCTTTTTATTTGTGGCTGAATTGTTTGTCCAACTTCTTTTGGTTTTTTTGACTTTTTGCTATATTTAAAATAATATTTAAACTTTCCAAAAAAAGTTTTTTTACATTCTAGAAAAGTTGAAATTTGTTTTTCTTTTTCTAAATATTCAATATCCTGAATACTTGCAATTTGTTTTAGTTCTTCTAATCTTTTTATGTCTTTTTCTAATTCTAGCATAACTTCTTTTTTTGCATTAATACTAAAAGCATATCTATCTTTAATAAAATTTGCCATTTCACTATATTCAATTTTTGTATCTTTAAAATAAAACTCCAATATGCCTTTTGAATTAACATCTGTTGTAAATTCAAAATAATTTGGGATATCTGTCTGCATTATAAACATTGCTTTTAATATTTTATAAAAATGGTTTGCCTCTATATTATTTTTTAAAGTTACATGATATAGACTTTTTATCTTCCCATATACGCATGTTTCTCCTATAATATGAATTGTTAAACTATCTTTATCATTATATACTTCATATACTAATGGCCACTCTTTTGTAAATAACCATAAATAATTTTGAATGTCCTCAAAAGCTTCTTTACTTAAATATCTTCTAGAATAATCTACACCTATTACTGGTACATAAACCATATTTGTGCTTTTATTTTCTAACTTCTTTTTTAATAAATAGAAAAATGCTGAATAGTCACTATCTGTTGTTGGAACTATCATGAAATATTTTCCTGTTGCTTCAGAATAATATATTTGCCATAGATAACTTCCTTCATATTTAACTTTAAAAGGAATTTCTTTTTCTAAAAGTTTTTGCTCACTTGCTATTTGTTCAACATCCTCTATGCTCATTTGCTTTAGCATATTTAAAAACACAGCGAATTTCAAAATATTTTCTTCTTCTTGATTATCTAAATATTGTTCTAATGGTCTGGCTTTCTTATATCTTTCTTCTAAACTATCTAGCCTATTAGTTGGTGATAATAAAATTTGAATTTTATTTACTGGGATATATCTGTATTGTTTATAATGTGTTTCATCATATCCTCTTGGGATACGATAATTTAGTGGTTCATATTGCAAAATGTCTTTAGGAATTCTGTCTAAGTCTAAACCTAAATATTGCAATTTTTGTTGAATTTCAGGCTCTATGCTTGTCTTTTTCTTTTTTGGCACTTTGATTGCTCCCTTCAAAAAATATCATAAAATGTTTTAAATTCGTACCCTTGACCTGCTAAGTAGTCGATAATTTGTGGTAATGTTTCTGCTGTAACTTTTTTAGCCTGTGCATCATGCATTAGAATCACTAGACTATTTTTTCCTGATGACGTAGCTTGTAATCGTTGCATTGTGTATTCTGGTGTTGGTTTGCTTGTTTCTGCATCCCCAGTTAAGCAATTCCAATCAATTTGAAAAATATCATTTTGCAATAATAACTCTTTAGCTTGTTTCTTTATTTCTGCATATTTACCTCCTGCTAACCCTCCTGGAAATCTGAATAAATGTGAATTAAACTCAGGTTCTCCTATAGCAGCTTTTATTGCTTCATTTGTTTGATTAAATTCATCTAATACAGTTTGTGGTGAAGTGTATATTGCAGAATATACATGTGAATATCCATGGTTAGCAATAAAATTGCCTTCATCAAACACTCTTTTTACTGTTTCTGGATAATTTTTAACATTTGAACCAAGCATAAAGAATGTTGCTTTTACATTTTTTTCTTTTAGTGTATCTAATATAGTTGGAGTTACTGGTGATGGTCCATCATCAAATGTTAAAAATGCTCTTTTTGTTTCTGAATGATATATTGTTTCAAAATCTTTTTTTGCCTGTTCTGTTACTTGTGGTAATCTTTCTTTTCTTTTTCTTTCTTCCTCTGCAATTCTTTCTTGTTCTAGTCTTTCTTGTTCAGCTTGATATTGTGCTAATTGTTCTTCATATTCTTTTGCTTTTTGCAATTTTTCAATATGTTGACAAATTGTTACAATTAACATTATCAAAACTACAATAAGAATTAGCAATAATATTGATAATACTTGTTTTTGTCTTCTTATTTTCATTGTTCTTTTACTTGGAGTATACATAGCATAAATATTTTTTGAATTTTTCTTCATTTTTACCATCTTTCCTTTCTTACTGTCTGTGAAAGGCATAATTGTGGTTTATTTTTTAACCTTACTTCCCTTTTATTTTCGACTTTTTTCAACATGATTATACACCTTTTTTTTCAAACTATCAACTATTTTTTGTAAAAGAAACATAAAGAACTTCATATTTTATTGAAGTTCTTTGGTATAAAAATATTTAATTTGCTTTCATAATATTTTTCAAGTATTCTATTTCTTCGTCTGCTTGTAGACGCATAAAAATTGGTTCTCCTTTTGATGTTACTTGAACATCTTTTAAATCAAGATTGTCTTTTAAGGTATCCCTCATTTTTTGTTTTGAATCTGTTATTCCTATTTGTCTAAATATATTGTTAGCTGTATCTTTCATAAATGGTGTAATTAATATTGCTATTTTTCTTATATATTCAATTAGGTGATATATGCTATCTTCAAGTTTTTCTGTTTCTCCTTCTTTTGCTAATTTCCATGGTGCTGTTTCATCAATATATTTATTTGTCCTTGAAATTAATTGCCAAATCTCCTTTAAACTATCAGCAATTTCAAAGTTTTCTATTTTTGCTTCAAATTGTTCTATATATTTTTTTGCTTCACTTTCAAAAGTTTCATCTATATCATTTACATTTTCTTTATGTCTTGGAACTTTTCCTTCAAAATATTTGTTAACCATTGATACTGTTCTATTAACAAGATTGCTTAAATCATTACATAAATCAAAATTATATCTTTCTATAAATGCTTCTGGTGAAAATATCCCATCTTGGCTTACTGGCATTTCTCTTAATAAGAAATATCTAACTGCGTCTAAACCATATCTTTCAATTAAATTTTCTGGATAAATGACATTTCCTTTTGATTTTGACATCTTTCCATCTTTCATCATAATCCAGTTATGCACTAAAACTGTTTTTGGTAATGGTAAATCTAAAGCCATTAGGAATATTGGCCAATAAATTAAATGGAAACGTGCAATATCTTTTCCAACAATTTGCACATTTGCTGGCCAGTATTTTTTAAATAATGTATCATCTTCAGATAAATATCCTAATGCTGTTAAATAATTTAATAGTGCATCTAGCCATACATATACTACATGCTTTGGATCTGATAAAACTGATATTCCCCAGTTAAATGTTGTTCTTGTTATACACAAGTCTTCTAAGCCTGGTTTTATGAAGTTGTTTATCATCTCTGTTTTACGATAATCTGGTTTTATAAAATCTGGATGTTCATCATAATATTTTAATAAACGGTCTGCATATTTTTGCATATTAAAAAAGTATGATTCTTCTTCCATTTCTACAACATCTCTACCACAGTCTGGGCATTTTCCATCAATCAATTGTGTGTCTGTAAAAAATGTCTCACAAGGTACACAATATTTGCCTTTATATTTTCCTTTATAAATATCTCCTTGTGCTAATAATTTTTCAAAAACTTGTTGTACAATTTTTTCATGCCTTTTGTCTGTTGTACGAATAAAGTCATCATATTCAATTTCCATTGTTTTCCACAATTGTTTTGCCATTTGTGCCATTTCGTCGACATATTCTTGTGGATTTTTTCCGTTTTTTTCAGCTATTTGCTGTATTTTTTGTCCATGTTCATCTGTGCCTGTTAATAAATAGCAATCTTTTCCTTTTAGTTGATTTAATTTTTTTAAGCTGTCTGCTAATACTGTTGTGTATGCTGTTCCAATATGAAATTTTCCGCTTGGATAATAGATTGGAGTAGTAACATAAAATGTGTCTTTCATATCTTATCACCTTCCATAATTATTCTGTTACATAATTATACTCTATTTGAGAAATTACATTATCTTCTATTAAAAAAATTAGTTGAGTTTTGCCTTTTTCATAAGTATATTGATTATCTAATTGTTCATAATTTTCACCATAAACTTCTACCATTTTTTCATAGGTATCTCCCATTTTTACTCCTTCTGTTGTTTGTGCTTCTTCATCTAAAAAATACACTGTTTTTACCTTGTCTTTTTCTCCTTCAGGATATGTTGCAATCATATAATGGTCATATGTATATTCTTTGTCTAGACCTTCAAATGCACAACTTTCTATTTCACTGTATTCTTTTTCTTTTGGCATATTTAATGAAGCAAATTCTACACCTAATTGTACTGTTTTGTCATCTGCTTTGAATTGATATACATCTTTTGATTCTTCAACTTTTGCCGTTTTTGTTTCTGTTTCTTTATTTTCACTATCTTTATTTTGCATCATAAAAAATCCTGCAACTGCTAAAACTGCTATAACTACTACTATTATTGCTATTATTATTCCCTTATTTTTCATATTTTTTCTTCCTTTCTATTTATAAATTTTTCAACTTATCTCTGCATTATATTGTTTTAACTTTTCTTGATAAATATTGTCTACTTCTTTATTTTGGCGATAATCTGTCAAGTTATACTTTTCTTTTAAGTATTTTGAAAAATATTTACTTAATTTTGTAGCACCTGTCAGATTTAAATGTAGACCTCTATCATATGTATCTTTACTATAATCTATACCAATTTCTTCTACTTTGTCAAGAAAATTAACGAAATTTATGCTATTTTTTTGGGCAAATTCTTCTATTTGAGCATCATATTCTTCATACCAATGTGGATACACACTTGGTGCTTTAATTAATAGTAATTGTATATTATTTTCTTTGCATAAATCTAAAATTTTTTGTAAATATTCATAATCAATATCTGCAAACTTGTAATTTGCAAGCTTTTTCACTGTTGGGATGCTTTCTAAAGGTTTTACTTCTTTATTTATTAAAAAGCCTTGATATGTATTCTTCTTTTCTCGGAATAAATATTTTATGTCTTCTTCTGTTAGTTTATCAAACCTATCATGGTATCGTAAAATTGGAAATATATATGATGCCATTGTTTCATTTTCTAACATTGATGCATTTATCATATCATATTTTTCTTTAGACCATTTCATTTTATCTAATGTTAGTCTATTATATGCTTCACTAACTGGTTCACTGTATCTCATTGAATTTACATTAAATACAACTACTTTAGGCACTTCATATTTTAAAGTTTCTTTTAAAATATAATATGATTGCCAAATCATTTGTTGAGAAGATCCTCTAATATATGATGTTATCCCTTGTTCTTGGTACAATACCATTGGTGAAAAATTTGCATATACTTCACAATCTCCTACAAAAATAACCTCATGATTTTTTTCTTCATTATAATATTGACTAATCATACTGCCTTCTACTAAATCTGTCATATATTTTGGCATAAGTAATTTATTTAACAGATAAAACAATGTGAGTGCTATTGCAAGTATTGCTATGATTTTTATTATTTTTTTAACCATTTTCATATTTTCCTTTATCCTTTCTTGTGCCTAATTCTTAAAATTTATTATAAATGAATTCACTAGCATTAAAGCCTATGCCATACACTCCAAATACAAATATAACTAGTATAACACTTAGTGTTAATATTAATTTTATTTCTACTGATTTGCTTTTTAGTTTTTCATTAATTTTACTTTTCTTTGCGTCATAGAAAAATACTGCAATAGTTGATATTATTAATACAATGTAATTAGCTAAACTTAGCCCTAAATTACCTATATTTTGAATCAAAGCTTGATAATTAAATTGTGTAAATATTGAGCCTATCATTTGACATGCTTGTATTGTATCTGGCCAAATAAAGAATGACCATAAAATTGATACTATTAAAAATGTAACTATTCTGTTTATTATTTTAGATGGTGTTTTTACAACTTTTCCTATAATCAAGAAAATTCCATGTAATAGCCCCCACAAAACATAGGCTGTTCCATGCCATAGACCTGATAAAGTAAATACAATCAAAACATTGATATTTGTTCTTAATTTTCCACATCTACTACCACCTAGTGGAATATATACGTAATCTCTAAACCAGTTACTAAGTGATATATGCCATCTTCTCCAAAAATCTTGTATGCTTTCTGCAATATATGGGTTATTGAAATTCTCTATTATATTTATTTGTAAAATCTTTGAAAATCCTATTACCACATCAATTCCACCACTAAAATCACAATACAATTGAATTGAATATAATAACATAGCAAATAATGCAAATGCTCCTTGATATGCATTTGGATCTTGTGAAATTGTTGATACTAAAATTTGAACACGGTTTGCTACAACTAATTTTTTAAAAATTCCTAGCAATATTCTACTTAGCCCATAATAGCTTTGAGTTAAGTTGAATTTTTTGTTGGTTTCATATAGTGTTGGTGTTATATCATTATATCTGTTGATTGGTCCTATTGATAAATATGGGAAATACATTGTATATAAGAAGTATTTTGCTATATTTTTTTGAGCTTTATATTTTTCCCTATATATATCAATATTGTAAGACATTACTTGAAATGTGTAATAGGAAATTCCCATTGGCACAATCAAGTTTTTTACGAAAATTTGATTTTTTACAACTACTAATATTATTCCATTTAAAATGATAGTAACTCCCAATATTAATTTTTTTATTGTTTTGTTTTCAGCATTTTTTTCTAATAAGATTCCAGCAATATATGTTGTAATAGTGCTAAAAATGATAAACATTAGTGGTTGCCACCCTAAGCTTATATAAAAAGCTACACTAATAGCAAGTAATGTATATGGTTTTGCTTTTTTTGGCACTACATAATATAAAAATGCTGTTACTAACATTATTAAAAACATTATTCCTGATACTAAGTTCATTTACTACTCCTTTTTCTTGTTACATAGTAAAATGTTTGGTTTTTCTATTTTGCTGCTGGGTATGCTGAACGGTTCCAATCTCTTGGATGTAGCCATTGCAAAGTTTCATATCTCCTACTGTCTGTCATAAGTTCATTTGGATAATGATCTACAGTAGGTGTAGAGTCAATGTGTCTCCATACTCCATTTATTTGAATTAAATTCCATGCATGTGATTTATCAGTACATTGTACAATATAGTTTGGAATTCCTAGTCTTTCTAGCATTAATTTCATAACAGATGCGTGTATGTAGCAGTCTCCCTGTTTTTTATTTAGCGCTATTCTAGCTCCGTTTTGCCATCCTCCTGCATTTCCTTCGTTATATGTGTGGCTATAGCGAAGATGTGATTGATTTTTAAAGTATATAACAAGATTTAATACTTTTTGTGACATACTTCCTGAACCTGCTACTTGGCTAATTAGAGCATCTGCTTGTGCATTTAGTTCTTCTGTTGGATTTTTCTTTTCTTCTACAACTATTTTTCTCTTGCTAGTAGTTTGGTTACCTAATTGGTCTTTTGCTGTGTATGTTGCTTCATAAGTTCCTGCTTTTCCAGTATTTACACTACTGCTATCAACATTAAATTCTACATTTCCATCTTTTTCATCTTTTGCTGTTACTCCTTTTTTATAGTCAATAGTTCCTCCTACTGTTATATTTATTTGATTTAATCCTGAAAAAACTGGACCTTCTTTATCTTGTTTTATTATCAATTTTGCAGTTTTTGTTGTTTTGTTTCCATATTCATCAACTGCTTCAACTGTAATTTCTTGCTCTCCTTCTTTTGTAAAATCCGGTGTTGTTAATATTGTTGTTGTAACTTTACTTGCATCATTTGCTGATTCTATAAATTGGTTCATATCTTGTATTGTA
>CANRBU010000030.1 GCA_947628925.1 uncultured Clostridia bacterium
CACTTTGACTTGCAGTTGATTTTTTACTTGACTCGGTTTATGAGCCCGACGAGCTGCCAACTGCTCCACCCCGCGATATAACTATATATAAGATATTAATAATTATACTATACAAAAATCTAATTTGTCAATACTTTTTCCTAATTTCCTTACTTTTATTAGAAATTTTCTCATACAATCTTCTTTTAACTTTTTTGCTCTTCTCTTTTATAAAAAACAACAATAGTTCTAATTACTATAATTACTTTTATTGGAAATTTTTATTATATATTATATGCAAAACCAACAGTAATTATTACAAATTGTAAATCATCAAGTAAATTTATAAAAAATTACTTAATAGAATTGATACACACTTGCAAATTCCTTAATATCACCGCCTTTTTTTTAATATTTTTATTTTCAATCTTAAAACTCTTCCCCCTTGCATTCTACAAAAAATATGTTATACTAATTTTAGAAAATTTTTATTTTTAACTGTTCATACATATAAAAGAGGAGGTATTTAATATGTTATTAAAAAAATGCAAAAATTGTGGTGCTTTAGTAAAAGTACTTAATAACTGCACTGATTGCAATATTCAATGCTGTGGAGGAACTATGGAAACCGTAGTTCCTAATTCTGTTGATGCTGCTGTTGAAAAACATCTACCAACATATGAAGTTTTAGGAGATACAATTTCTGTATGTGTTCCTCATGTTATGGAAGAAGCTCATTTTATTGAATGGATTTCTCTTGTAACAGAATCTGAAGAATACACTGTCAAATTGGCACCTAATAAAGAAGCAACAGCAACATTTCCATATGTTCCTAATTCCACATTATACAGTTACTGCAACAAACACGGTCTATGGAAAACTACAGTTGAATAATACCCAAAGTTCTTCTTAACCATCAGAAGAACTTTTTTAAAATTTTATCATAAGAAGTTTAAAGTTTACACAAACTTTCCGATACTCTCACTTTTTATTATGAATGCAACTTTTATTTTACACAAATTTTATCTTTTATCTTATTATACTTATTTTCCCCAATGCCACTAACATTTTTAATATCTTCAACATTTTTAAAATTCCCATTTTCCTTCCTATATTGAATTATTTTTTCTGCAGTTGATGCTCCAATACCACTCAAAGTCTCTAATTGCTCTTTTGTCGCACTATTTATATTTATTTTCTCAATAGTATTTTTTTCTGAACTACTCTCACTTACCACACTTTTAGATGATATGTAAGACTGCTGATTCGCATCATTATTTTGTTTTTCCTCTTTAGTTGGAAATTTAATATGCATACCATCCTCCATTACATACGCAAGGTTGATTTCCTCGGCATCTGCATCATCCCTTAGCCCCTGTGCTTGTGCAACTGCATCAGCAATCCTACTTCCCTGTGGCAAAGTATACACTCCCGGACTATTTACAGCACCCGTAATATATACAGTTACTTCATCATTATTTTCACTTACACTGTTTGTTTCCTCCTCAATCAACACATTTTCCTGTGTGACATTTTCTTCTTCCTCTAAAAATTCAATACCACTTGCCTCATCTTTTGTACATAAATAATATATAATTGCACCAATCACAATTATACAAACACATAAAATAATAAAAGTCGTTTTTTTATCATTTCTATCCATTTTAATCACAATCCTTTCTTGTTAATTAATAAATTTTTATGCTTTATGCATATTGAAAAAAATATAAAAATACGATATAGTGTAATAAGATAAAAAAATAGGTGATGTTAAGTGAAAAAAAGATATATTTTTTGTTTTGTACTAATAACTGTATTTATAATTTTAGAAGGTCTTTTTAGCGTGTCATCTGCTGCAGAGCCAACTGTTACAGCTGACACTGCCGTTTTAATGGAAACTAGCACATCAAAAATTTTATATGACAAAAATGCAAATTTACGCACTGAGCCAGCAAGTGTTACAAAAATACTAACAGCAATTTTAACTATAGAAAACTGCAATTTAAATGACCTTATAACTGTACCAGTAGCCGCAGTTTCTAATATTCCCGCAGGCTATAGTATTGCTGAACTATTACCAGGTGAGCAACTTACAATAGACCAATTATTGCAACTATTAATGGTTTATTCTGCAAATGACGCTGCAAATGTATTAGCTTTTAACCTTGATGGTTCAATTCAAAATTTCGCAGTTCGCATGAATTCAAAACTTCAAGAACTAAATCTTACAGATTCACATTTTACAAACCCTAGTGGTATGCATGATGAAAACCACTACTCAACAGCACATGATATAGCATTACTAATGGCATATTGCGTAAAAAATCCTACATTTAGAAAATACTCTAGCTTGAAATCTTGCACAATTCCTGCAACTAACCTATCTAAAGAGCGCACATATAGTAATACAAACCCAATGTTAAACCCTGAAAGTAAATACTACTACGAAAATTTAATTTCAACAAAAACAGGTTTTACTACACCAGCAAAATACTGTTTAGCATCATATGCAACTCAAAATAATTTTTCAATGATTTGTGTCCTTTTACATTCTGAAGTCTCTGATAACCGTTTTGGTGAAACTAAACAACTCTTTGAATATGGCGCTAACTCATTTGCTTTTCAAGATATAGCAAAAAAAGGAGATATTGTCACTCAAGTTACAGTACAAGATGCAACAAAAGATACGCAAACTCTTAATATCGCTTTAAATGACACTTTAAATATATTAGCACCTATAAATTCAGCAGACATTCATCCTCAAATAGCTTTAAAAAACATACCATCAGCCCCAATAAGGAAAGGCGAAATTTTAGGTACTGCAACATATGTAATTGATGATAAAACATATTCAATAGATCTAATTGCAGAAAATGATGTAATAAAACAATCTTTAAATATATACTATATAATGATAATCGCACTAATATTAGTGATGTTACTTCTTGTAAAAATGTTTTTATCAGGTAATAAAAAAAGAAAGAAAAAAAAGAATTTTATATACAAAAAAGGGGATATGTAGAACACATCCCCTTTTGTATTCATTAATTTTGATTAAAATCTTTTCCAATAATAATAGTTGCATCAACCTTGCTAGCAAGGTTTTTATTATTTCCTATACTGCCTCCACCCAAAGTTGTTTGAATATCTTTTAAAACCTCTTCATCCAATTCCTTTTTGTTTGTAATAATAGTTTTAGAAACAGATGATGTATTAGTCGTCTCTGTGACTTCATAGCCTTTTCCCTTTAACAGTTCAACAGCCTTATCATATTTGCTTTCACTACCTGAACCATTTAATACTTCTAGTTTAACCTTCTTCTTAGTTTTTTCTGAAGATGTTGAATTTTCGCTAACTGTATTTCCATCCTCATCTTCTGTTTCCTCTACTGTCTCTGGATAAAATAATCTTTGTATCAAAGCTGCTGTTTCAGTTTTATCAGGTAAAAAGAACCAATATCTATTTTTAGCACCTGCTGAAACTGGTGGGAGCTGGTCATTTACACCAGGAATAACATCTGTTGTCATATTTTCTGTACTAAATTCAACTGCATAAGGAATATAATCTTTTAGATAATTGAAGTCCAAATTTGTTTCCAAATTTCTACCTGCAATATCTAATATTTCTCCCAATTTAAATATGTTTTCAGGTTTTAATGTTTGTTGCATAACTGCCATCATGAAATCCCTTTGTGTTCTCATCCTTCCAGTATCATTGTCCCCATATTCTTCTGGATAAGTAGGATATGTTCTTGTAACAGGGTCCAAATTTCCGTGTCTAAAGCGCAATAACTGTTCTGCTTTATCCCCATCAAGCACTTGCTCTCCAGCAGTTAAGTTAATATGTAAGTTTTGTGTTGGGTCATCATATTTCATATTCATTGGTACATTGAAAGTTACTCCATCAATAGCATCAACTAATTCAATAAAGGCTTCTGTTTTTACAACAGCATAATATTGAATATCTAATTTTGTTAAATCATTAACTGCTTTTAAAATTTTATCAATACTAATACTATATAAACTATTTATTTTATCTGATGGAGTTGCCCTATTTTCATTGCTTCCCACAAATGTATCTCTTGGTATAGATAATAAACTTGCCTTTTGTGTATTTGGATTATATGATGCAACCATAATTGTATCTGTTGGAGCATTTTCCCCTAAATCTGTACTAACTCCTAACAATAAAACTTTAAACTCTGGTAAATTTTTTCTTGTATTTTCATCATGTCCAACTACTGTTGCCAACATTCCTGATAGCCCTCCACCGTTTTTCTTTGTTTTATATGCAAACCATATTCCATATGCTATAGCGGCTAATAATATAACTAATAATACTTTTCTTAATATCTTCTTTTTCTTCTTTTTCTGTTTTTGTTTCTTCACTCTTAATATTTCCTCCTAAGCTTGTTGTTTCTAGTATACCAAATTCAATTTTAAAAATCAATATTATACATACAATTTTATAAATAAATTAAGCACTCTTTATTTTATCAATAAAGAGATAATGTTATAATTATACAATTCTTTTGTTATAAATGATTTTTCTATTTCTTTATGTACTGCATTTTCTGGTTGAATTTGGCCAAAGAAACTAATAAGTAGTAATATTACATATATTAATGCAATTCCTCTAACAGCCCCAAAAATTAGGCCTCCAACTTTGTTAAACTGATCTAATACCGGAAGTTTTGCAACTAGATTTGCCAATGCTGTTACAAATATTAAAGCCACTCTAATAGCAACATATAAAATAATCATAACTCCTGTTCTAATAATACTAATAGAAAATTCCCTAGCTGTTGATGGTAATAATTCATTTTGAATTTGATTTTGAATTTCTGCAGTTATTCCTTCTGCTTGCTCTCCACCATCTGATGTAAGTTTTGAAACTATAGCCTCTTCAATATTCTCATCAAGTTTTGTTGTATTAACAATAAAATTAGTTATTGGTCTATATAAAATTAATGTAGCAGCAATTGCAATAACAACTGCACATAAATGAACACTCAATTCTATAAGCCCTTTTTTATACCCTAGGAATACTGAAAGTGCTAAAACAGCAAGCACAATAATATCTACAATCATATTTGTTACCTCCATTATAAATTAACAACTTCAATTTTATCACGATAAATAATACCTGCAATGTTTCCTGATAATACAATATCAGTTATTTCTTGCTCTGCTTTATAACGTTTTATTAGCCACCCACCTGTATTAATGAATTCAATTTCTGTACCTAGATTAAGAGCTATAACATTATCATATGTATATAATTCTTTTGTAACAGCATTTGCAGTATATTCCGTAATATTTTTATTTTCAGCATTGATTATCTTTACCTTTGTATCTGCAGTAAACAAGTTTGCTACAACTTCCTCTAAAATAACTGCACTATTGTTTAAATCAATTGCTTCAAATGTAGTTTTTGTTTTTTCGTTATTATATATTTCTTCTTTATTTCCTTCTAAAGAAAATGCTATAATTCTATTTTTTGACATGCACACTAACTTGTCTTTATTTTGATATTGAATATTAGTAATTAACTCATTATTTTCAATAGGATATACCGCAATTTTTGAGTTATCTGCATCTTTTTGAGCCTTTTCTATTGAAAATACTTCAATTTTTGATTCTATTACAGCTCCTGATGTATCAACCTCTGCCAATGCTAAATACTTATTATCATTTGAGATACATATATCTGACACCCTTGTAGTTGACAAAAATGTTTTAAAAAGAGCCTCTCCTTTATCATCATAAACTGTTACAACTGTTTTGTGAATTGTTCCAACAATAGCCACAGCTGTATATCCATTTTGACTTGTATAAACTTGTGAAATATTTCCATCTATATTTTCTTCCCAAACAACAGCTTTATCTTGTATAAAATAAATTTTCTGTCCTTTTTCTTCTGCAACTACCAAATTTCTTCCATTTGCATGAAATAATGGGTTTGAAATCTCCATTGTAAATTTTGTTTCTTCTTTTGCGGTATTTCCATATATCTTAAATTCATTTTTGTCTAATACTCCTATGTATTGATTAAATGCATAAACTTTAGGTGTGTCTCCTTGAGCAATATCAATAATTGCCAACTTATCTTGACTTACTTCTTTTTGTAAAATATTTGTATCTACCCATTCCCTAAATTCTTTATTTTGGACATAAGTTGCAATAAAAGCACCAATAGCTATAATAAGAATAATTATTATGATTATATATATAATTCTTTTTTTACTTATTTTTTTGGTTTCTTTCTCCTTCCAATAATCTTTCATTTGTGATTCCTTTCTCTAATTCTTGCATTTATTCTACTATATATTTTATGTTTTTTCAACTGTTTTTACAGTAATTATTTTAAGAATTTGTAAAAGCCCAATATACCCAAAAACAGGGTATAAGCCCTGAATTAAATTTGAAAATCCGATTGTTGAAATAGGGATAGAAACACCACAAATTGCAATTAAAACTTTTCTTCTAGTTTTTTGACTTGTTTGCAAATTTTGAATAAAACCTGTTCCTAAAGATATTGCCGTTGTAAGAATAGATGATAATATCATAATTCCATATACAATCTGCAGATATGGAAATTTTGTTGATATTGCATATGAAATTGGCATTTCTAATGATTCAATATTTGTAATTCCTACCATTGTTACATACACACAAATTGCTAATATATTTGTTATAATACCAACTAATATAGCTATACTTGTTACACCTTTTTTCGTAATAACATTTTTTAAAGAAATCAAAATAGGAATAATCAAAATCATGTTATAACTAGTATATATGATGCTACTTATAAACCAATTTGATTGTTTTGTAATTAAATAATCTTTTAAATTCAATATATTAGTATTTCTAATAGTTATGCAACCTATTATTAGAATAAATAGCATCAATGCTGGAACAATTGCTTCACTTAATTTTAGTAACCCTTTCACTTCCTTAGATAATATCATAATACATAACACCGCTAATATGCTACTCCCTAGTATTTGTGGAATATGGAACTTTTCTGATAAATATGTTCCAAAACCTGCAATCATAATAAAAAAAGTAGCTAAGATAAAAGCATTTACAACAATATTAATTACATCAATAACACGTTTTTTTAATTTAGTGTTTGTGCCTATTATTGTTTCTAAAAATTGCTTGTAATTTTGGATATTATACTCAATTATAATCATAAAAACTTTATAAATGACCAAACCAAATAAAATACTAGAAATAACAATTCCCAGCATTCCTTTTAAACCATATGAAAAAAAGAAGAGGTAAATTTCTTGCCCTGATGCAAACCCCGCTCCTATGAGTGCCCCTATAATTACTAATGTTATTTTTAATATTTGCTTATACATAAAAAAGACCCCATTTTAGTATATGCGGTCTTTTTTAATATATGCTTATTTTTTTCTTCTTCTAATAAACCATACTACAGCTCCTGCTACAATAATAATACATGGTACTGTAAATATTATAGCCACTATAATATTATTTTCTGTTTCTGTTGCAGTATATGTTACTATTCCTGTACTTTTTCTTGCAACAATATCTTCTTCTCTGTTAGATAAATATGCAATTGAATTTAATACTACATCTTTATTTTGTCTATATCTGATTGCTGGATCTTGTGAATTTTGAGAAAGTGGAACATCTGAAATGAAATATGCTTCTCCAAAAATAATCAATTTTGAAGTTTTAGCTTGTTCCCCTGTTTCTTCATTCGCATCAGCTAAAGTTTTTGTCATCATTTGTCCAACTGTAAAGCTTGCTTGTTCTTCACCTTCTTGGTGTTCATCTGACATAACATAGAAATTAGTCCTGAAAAATGCTTCATCACCTGTTTTTAGTAATTCTGTTTTTTCAACTTTTCTTTCTGTCAAAACTTCATCTTCTGCTGTATTAATTTTAGTTGCATCAAGCAAAATCAAGCCTTCTGAATTCTGCAATTTTTGTGTTACCTCTGTACTTTGTACATCTGGTAATATATAATCTGGCATGTCTGACAACATTTTATCTGCATCTGTTTCCATTATGATTCCTACATCAAATGGTTTAATTCCATATACATCTAACACTTTATTTATATTAGGTGTATCTAGTTTTTGAGCAGTTGCTGCTTGGAACCATAAAATATTTCCGCCTCTATTGATATAATCAATAATTGAATTTGTTGCAAGTTCATCAAAATCTTTTGAAGGCATTACAATTACAAGTGTATCACAATCATCAGGCACTTTTCCAGTCGTTAAAATATCAACCGTTTCTACATCATTAACTTCATTTTGTAAATACATATCTAAATATTGCAATCCATTACTCAATGATAAATTTGAATAACCTGTTAGAAAATATACTTTTGGAATGTCTGTTGTTGCAACTGATGTTATAGCTGATGTCAATTTTTCTTCTGCTACACTAATTGTTTCATATGTTGAATAATCATATGTCACTAAATCACTTGGACTTAAAACTTTAAATTTTTCACCACATTCTACAATAATTCCTGTTGTTCCTGTTGAAATTTCATATTTTTGTGCTATATCTGGTCTTTCACTTGCTTTTATTACTTCTACTTCAATATTTGGATTAACTTTTCCATATTGTTTTGCTAAATCTATAACTGTATCATCTTCTGAATATTCTATAAAATAAATCTTTACATTCTCTCCTATATATCTAACTTTGTCTTTGCTTTCTTGTGTAAGTGTAAATAGCTGTTCTTGACTAAAATCAATAGGTGTAAGTTCTAAACTTTCCATAAAAATATTGATTGCAAAAAATATTCCAATAATTATTGCTACAAGTAGAATTGTTTTGCTTCCATTGATAAGCCATTTTTTCTTAATAATTTCAATAAATTTATGAAATTTTTTCTCTTTTGTCTCTACTTTAATAAGTTCTTTGCTTTCTTTGTTCAACTTTCTCCCCCCTATTTTACACTTTTTCTTCTTTGCATAAATATAACTGTCAATAAAATACACATTGCTGTAAATGTTATGAATGTAACTGTATCTGCAATATCAATTTGCCCTTCTGTATAATTATAAAACATATTTACAAAAGAGAAACCACTTAGGCCTGCACTAAAATCACGAAATACCCATGTAATAACAAAAAATGCTATTGATAAAATTCCTGCTATAATTTGGTTTTCCGTAATACTTGATGCAAATATTCCAAAAGAAATATAGCACATGCAAAATAGTAAAAATCCTATAAATGTTGCGATTGCAGTTGTGATGTGTGGCATTCCAAAATGACATATTATTGCAAAATACATAAGTGTTGCTATTTCTGTCATAACTACAATGCTTAGTGCTGACAAAAATTTTGCTAGAACAATTTTTGTAATACCAACTGGAGATGTCAGCAATAGTTGCTCTGTCCCGGTTTTTCTTTCTTCTGCAAATGTTCTCATAGTAAGTAATGGTATAATAAATGCTAATACTAAAATAGTTGGCCAAGAAGAATATATATATTCAAAATTAACACTTCCATATCCTAAAACTGTAAAATAGAAAGATACACTAAATGCGATTAAAAATATTCCTATAAATATATACCCTATTGGTGTTGTAAAATAGGATCTAAATTCTTTTTTAAATATTGCCCACATCCTTGTTACCTCCTTCTATCAATTTCATAAATGCATCTTCAAGTGTTGCATCTTCTT
The DNA here is from genome assembly GCA_947628925.1 of uncultured Clostridia bacterium. GTDB lineage: Bacteria > Bacillota > Clostridia > TANB77 > CAG-508 > CAG-269. The sequence goes on from CANRBU010000030.1 coordinate 9,670, forward strand.
TTTTCAATTCAAATATCGTAATATTTTCCTTAGCAAATTCTTGGAATACAAGTTTCCTTAAGTCAACATCTTCACTTGATTCCATAACATATTCTTTAGTTTTGTCTGTATTTTCTTTAAGTAATTTAATGTTTGTAATTTCTTTTATATTTTTTACTGCTTCATATATTTTGTTTTCATTATCTTCAACTGTTACATATACTGTATTTTTGCTAGATACCTTCGTTTCTAAGTTTTCAGGCGTATCTATTGCCACAATTTTACCTTTATTTATAATAATTACTCTTTGGCAAATTTGACTTACTTCTGATAAAATATGTGAACTTAAGATAACAGTATGTGTTTTTCCTAGTTCTTTAATTAAGCTTCTGATTTCTGTAATTTGTTTAGGGTCTAAGCCTACAGTTGGTTCATCTAGGATAAGAACTTTTGGCTCTCCTACTAATGCTCCAGCCATACTAACTCTTTGTTTGTATCCTCTTGAAAGATTTTTTATTAACTTTTTTTCTACATCCTTTAACCCTGTTTGTTCTATAATTTTTTCTACTTTATCTATTTTTTCTCTTTTGTCTACTTTTTTTAGTTCTGCCATAAAACTAACAAATTCTTTTACTGTCATGTCAGTATATAGTGGTACACCCTCAGGCATATAGCCAATTTGTCTTTTTGCTTTTTTTGGTTTTTTTGATATGTCATATCCATCTACAAGAATTGTTCCTTCTGTTGGCTCAATATAACCTGTTATCATATTCATTGTTGTACTTTTTCCTGCTCCGTTTGGACCTAACAAACCTACTATTTCACCGTCTTTTATTTCAAAGCTAATGTTTTCTACAGCAGTAACTTTTCCATACTTTTTCGTTACATCTTTTACTTGTATCACGCCTACTCCTCCTTTTCCTTTTTTGCTCCTATGGATTTCCCT
>CANRBU010000031.1 GCA_947628925.1 uncultured Clostridia bacterium
CTATCAAAAATCGCTATTATTAAGTCTGCATCTTGTGCCATTTGTTTTGATTTTTCAATTCCTATTTTTTCAACTTCGTCTTTTGCTTCTCTTATTCCTGCTGTGTCTACTAATTTTAGTGGTATTCCTTCTATTGTAACAAATTCTTCTATTGTATCTCTTGTTGTACCTTCTATTTCCGTAACAATTGCCCTATCTTCTTGCAATATTTCATTTAATAAAGATGATTTTCCTGCATTCGGTTTTCCTATTATTGCTGTTTTTATTCCTTCTTTTAAAAGTTTTCCATTGTCAAAACTTGCTTCTAACTGCTGTAATTCTGCAGAAACTTCTTCTAACATTTCTTCCATTTCATGATTTGTTACTTCTTCTAAATCATATTCCGGATAATCAATATCAACTTCAATATTTACCATTACATCCATTATTTTTTGCTTTATTTCATGTATTTTTTTTGATAGTTGTCCTTCTAATGCTTGCATTCCAGTTTTTAATTCTTTATCAGTTTTTGCTTCAATTATATCTATAACTGATTCTGCTTGAGTTAAATCTATTCTACCATTTAAAAATGCTCTTTTTGTAAATTCGCCTGGTTCAGCTAATTCTGCACCATTTTTCAAGCATAGCTCTAATATTTTTTTCAAAATAAGTTGACCCCCATGTGTTTGTATTTCACACATGTTTTCCGTTGTATAACTTTTTGGTGCTTTAAAATATGAGACAAGCACTTCATCTATTACATTATTTTGTTCCATAATATGACCGTATTTTATGCTGTATCCTTGTATTTCGTCAGTTTTTTGCTCGTGTTTTGGTTTAAATATTTTTTCTAAAATTTCAAAGCTTTTATTTCCACTCATTCTGACTATTCCAATTCCTCCTATTCCGAGGAGCCGTAGAGATTGAAGCTATTGTATTCATTTTTATTCCTCCAATAAAAAAGGTCAAAGATAGAATTTACTTTTTGTAAAATCCGACCTTTGACCTCCGATTTTATTTTCTTTTTAATGATATTACCACTCTTCTATGTGGTTCTTCGCCAATACTTGTTGTTTCAACTTTTGGATGTGTTTGCAATTGGCTGTGTATTATTTTTCTTTCATATGGTTGCATTGGCTCTAAAGTAACTGGCTTATGTGTTCTTATTACTGTTTTTGCTACTTTTTGTGCTAATTCTTCCAATGTTTTTTGTCTTTTTTCTTTATACCCTTCTATATCTAGAAAAAGCCTTATTTTTTGTTCGATTCCTTTTGATGCTATTGTAGATAAAATTGTCTGCAATGCATATAAAGTTTCTCCTCTATATCCAATTAAATATCCAATTTGTTTGTTGTTTATCTGAACTTTTATTCCTGTTTCATCTGTAGAAATTTCATATTGCGTTCCTTCTGGAAGTTTTGTTATGAAATCTTTCATGAAATTTTCTAGATTTTCCTTGGCTTTTTGCTGATTTTCAGGTGTTATAATTATTTCTTTTTTTGGTTGTTTTTCTACTTCTTTTTTTTCTACTTTTTCTTTTAATGTTAGTTCAACTTTTACAACACGTGGTGCTAATATACTAAAAAAGCTTCTTTTATCATCACTTTCTAATATTTTTACATCAACGCAATCTTTTGATACTTTTAATTGTTTTAAACCATTTTCAATCGCTTCGTTCGTGGTTCTCCCTTCTGCTACAACTGTCATAGTGTTTCCCCCTACTCTACTTTTATTAATTTATTTAATGTTATTCTTTCTACAATCATAGTAATATTACTTACTAACCAATACAAAGCTAAACCTAATGGTGCAACTAATGAGATTGAAACAGACATAATTGGCATCATCCAAGACATCATTTTGTTTGTTTGCATCATTGGATCTATTTCTTCTTCCCCTTCTTGCTCTTTTACTTCATCCTTTTTTTGACTTGCTTGCATTCCATTTAATAATTTCATAGATAAAAATGTTGATAATATGTACAACACTGGTATAATATAAACTGTCCAGTCTCCTAAATGTTGTTGTGGTATTTTACTTAAATCTAACCCTAAAAATTCCATGTTTATTTGATAATTATCTATTGTTGCATCTTCTGGATTTTGCTCTTTCAAATATGTATATTCCCTTATCAAGTCTATTTCTGGATATGCTACACTTGCTCTTTTTTCAGCTTGTGTTAATTGCTCAATATGTTTATTCATTGCTTCTGTATCTACTTTTTTCATGTATGTTAATGGACATCTTACCATGTAAAAAATAGAAATTAATAAAATAAATTGAACAATTGATCCTAGACAACCACTAAAAGGACTCATTTTTTCTTCTTTGTATAAATTCATCATTTCTTGATTTAATTTTTCTTGGTCATTTTTGTATTTAAATTGCAATACTTTTATTTTTTCTTGCATTTTTACACTTTTCTTTAGAGTTTTTTGTTGTTTTATTGACATTGGCAACATAAGTAATTTGATTACAAGTGTAAATAAAATCATTGCTAAACCGTAATTATTAACAATTTGATAAATAAAATTCAAAAGATAACCAAAAATATTTGCGAAAAAGTCAAACATGTACATTCCTCCAGACTATTTTAATGGATCATATCCTCCTTTTGAAAAAGGATTACAACGTAAAATTCTTTTTATTCCTAAAAAAGTTCCTTTTATTGCTCCATATTTATCGATTGCTTGTTTTGTGTACTCCGAACAAGTCGGATAAAATTTACAGTTAATTTGTTTACTTGCCAACCATGCTGATACATGTTTTTGATATAAATTTATCATGTGAATAAGTATTTTTTTCATTACTTTTCACCTTCCAAAAAAATCTTGGCTTGCTGAAAAATTTTTTTTAGGTCTTTTTTTATATCTTCAAACTGCACATTTTCTTTTCCTGTTTTTTTGTTCCATAAAAAAACTATATCATTGCCTGTTGTAATTTGTTGTTCATAAAAATAATAACTTTCTCTAATAAGTCTTTTTAAATGATTTCTTCTTACGGCTTTACCGATTTTAGTACTTATTGCAATCCCTAAAAAATTATAAGTTTGTATTTTGTTTTTATGAATATATGCTATAACATTTTCTCCATAAAAGCAACTTCCTCTTGTTAGAACTTTGCGAAATTCATAATTTTTTTTCAACATTTTTGTTTTTTTCATAACTGCTTTTCCCCTTTTGGTAAATAAGCATGAAAAAACTTATTTTAGGCTGTTAATTTTTTTCTACCTTTTGCTCTTCTAGCTTTTAATACATTTCTTCCTGCTCTTGTTTTCATTCTTTTCATAAAACCATGTTCTGCTTTTTCTTGTCTATTTTTTGGTTGATATGTTCTTTTCATTTTCTAGCACCTCCTAATGTTTTTTACAAGTATATCGATTATACCTTATTTCCGATAGTATTGTCAAGTGTATTTGAAAAAATTTTTGTAATATTTTTGAAATATTTTTTGCTTTTTAAGATTTTTTTCTCCTTTTTTATTGACTTGATAGTAAAAAATTTGCTATTATATGGTCATAGTAAAAGTACATTTTTTAATATTTTTGAAATTTATGTTTGTCTTAATGTTACTTTTTTATTACAAAATTCTTAATTTTATCAACATTTGTGGATAATTTTGTGGATAATTTATAGAAAGGATGTATGTTTATGGATATTGACAAAGATGAACTTCTTGTTAAGATTAAAGAAACTCTTAAAGGTGAAGTTTCTGAAATCTCTTATGCCACATGGATTAGCTCTTTAGGAATTAAGTCTGTTGAAAATAATCATATTGTTTTTACAGCTTTATCTGAATATCAAAGAGATTTTATAGAAAATCGCTTTAAAGATTTGATTTTCTTCACTTTAAAACATATTACCAATAGAGAATTCACTTTTTCTGTATTAGATTTATCATCAAAAGATTCTACTGAAAATGATGCGGAAATTATTAGTGAAAAAACTTCTAGTGTTTCTGATATCGAATTGGAATCTAATCGTCAAACTTTAGACCCTGACAAAACTTTTGAAACATTTGTCGTTGGTAATAATAACCGTTTTGCACATGCTGCTGCATTAGCTATTGGAAATCAACCAGGTCAATCTTATAATCCTCTTTTTCTTTACGGCGGTGTAGGTTTAGGTAAAACTCACTTAATGCAAGCAATTGGAAATCGAATTGTAGAAGAAAATAGAAAAGCAAATGTTTTATATGTTACTTCTGAAAAATTTACAAATCAATTGATAAATGCTTTGAAAGATAATAAAACTGAGGCTTTTCGTAATAAATATCGTACAATTGATACTTTATTGATAGATGATATTCAGTTTATCGCTGGAAAAGAGAGAATTCAAGAAGAATTTTTCCATACTTTTAATGCTTTAAGAGATGAGGGAAAACAAATTGTTATTTCTAGTGATAAGCCTCCTAGAGATATTGATTTTCTAGAAGATAGGTTAAAATCTAGGTTTGAAGGTGGATTATTAGCTGATATTTCTTGTCCTGATTATGAAACTCGTTTAGCTATTTTAAGAAAAAAAGCACAAGATGAGAAAATTATAGTTGATGATGCTATTCTTTCAAATATTGCTTTAAAAATAGATTCTAATATCAGGGAGCTAGAGGGGGTATTCAATAAAATTGTTGCAATTTCTCTTTTAACACATAGCCCTATAACAATTGAGCAAGCAGAAATGACAATTAATGAATTTATTTTGAAAAGTGAAAAAGTAATTTCAGGAGATTTTATAAAGGAAACTGTTGCTAAATATTTTAGTATTGATAAAAATGATTTATCTGGAGAAAAAAGATCTAACGATATTGCTTTTCCTAGACAAATCGCAATGTTTCTTTGTAGAGAAGTTGCTAATATGTCTTTCCCTCAAATAGGCAAAGAATTTGGAAATAGGGATCATTCAACTGTTATGCATGCTTATAATAAAATAAAAAAAGAGGTTAAGGATAATAACAATACAAAGTTAATTGTGGAAAGTGTGAAAAACATAATTGTAAATGATACGGAATAAGCAAATCTAAGAAAACATTAAATTTTTAAAATTTGTGTTTGTAAAAAAAAGGTTTGCCAAAAAATAATCGGAGCTTTTCTTACGGAACTAATACATTGATTATCCACATACAGTTGTGAATTTGTTGTTAATAACTTGTTAATAACTCACTTTTCCACAAAATAAATTTTAAGCTGTGTAAAACTTTAAAAGTTATCCACTAAATTATGCACATCTTTTTTGCTACGGTTTCTAACTTTCAACATAGTTTTCCACAGTTTCCACAGTACCTACTACTACTACTACTAAATATATTATTTATTTTTATTATAATAAGGGAGGAATAAAAAATGAAATTTGTATGTTACAAAGATAAAATTCTTAAAGCTATAAACTCCGTAGTAAGGGGTGTAGCTTCTAAAACAACAATGCCTATTCTAGAAGGTATATTAATTCAAACAAATGACAATGAAATAAAATTAACTACTTATGATTTAGAAATTGGTATAGAATATATTATAGAATGTGATGTTAAAGAACAAGGAAATACAGTTGTAAATGCAATAATGTTTAGTGAAATTATAAGAAAATTACCTGATTCTGAAATTGAAATTACATTAAATGAAAATAATTTATTAGAAATTGAATGTGAAGGATCACACTATAAGTTAGCAACAATGAATCCTGAAGAATTTCCTGAATTACCAAAAATAGAAGTAGAAAATTCAGTAGAAATTGAACAAAATACTTTAAAAAATATGATAAGAAAAACTATTTTTGCAGTTAGTACAGAAGAAAGTAGACCAATATTCACAGGTTGTTTAATGGAAGTGGAAAACAATAAATTAAATTTAGTAGCAGTTGATGGTTTTCGTTTAGCTTTAAGGAGTATATACTTGAATAAAAAGACAGATGATTTTAGTGCAGTTATACCTGGAAAGACTTTAAATGAAGTTAATAAAATTTTATTAGATTCTTTTGAAACAGTAAAATTTGGCGTTTCAAAAAATCAAGCATTATTCGAAATGGATAATTGCAAAGTAGTAACAAGAATTTTAGATGGTGAATTTTTAAATTATAAAAATGTTATACCAAATAGTTGGGAAACAAGAATAAGAGTTAATAAAGCTAATTTGCAAGATTGCTTTGAAAGAATTAGTTTAATATCATCTTCTAGTATAGAAAAAGAAAAAAAATATCCTGTAAAAGTTGAAGTTGATATAGGAAAAGTAATAATATCATGTACTAACCAAACAGGAGATGCAAAAGAAGAATTATTTTTAACAACAGAAGGTAAAAATTTAGAAGTTGGATTTAATCCTAAGTATTTCCTAGATAGCTTAAAAGTAATAGAAGATGAGGAAGTGTACGTTGAATTTGGTTCAAACATTTCACCATGTTTAGTTAAATCAATTGAAAATAATGATTATGTGTATATGATTTTACCAATTCGTATAAAAGAAGATTAGGAACTTTAATAGTTCCTTTTTTTAATCGGAAAAATCAAATTTTTGAGAAATGTAAAAGTACGAAAAAAAAAGAAAAAAATTCTAAAAAAAAGAATAAGTGAGAAAAAGTGGTAAAATTGTGGAAAACATTTTTAAAAAAATGAAAAAAATAGAAAAAAATTCTAAAAAATAGAATAAATTAGAAAAAAAGAGATAAATGAAATTTTTACTTGTGGAAAACCAATATCAAAATCAAAGAAAAAAAGAAATTAAATTTAATAAAATTTAAAAAACGAAAAAAAAAGAAAAAAATTCTAAAAAATAGAATAAATTAGAAAAAGAGAGATAATTGAAATTTTAAAGGGACTAGATAAAAAATAAAAAAGATGATATATTAACAAAGGTGAAAAGAATGTGGATTAAAAATATAAAGTTAAAAAATTTTAGAAATTACAATGAGCTAGATATTAATTTAAATAAAAATATAAATGTTTTTTTTGGAGAGAATGCACAAGGAAAAACTAATATAATAGAATCAATTTTTTTAAGTAGTATGGGAAAGTCTTTTAGAACAAATAAAGAAAAAGAAATGATACAATTAGGAAAAGAAAATATGTTAGTTGAAATTCAATATGAAAAATCAGACAGAGAAGGAAATATAAAAATTGAAATAGGGGACAAAAAAAATATTTTTATAAATAATATAAAAATAAAAAAATTAAGTGAATTATTAGGAAAAATCAATATTGTGATTTTCACACCAGATGATATAGAAATGATAAAAGGAAGTCCGGAAAAACGTAGAAAATTTTTAGATATTATGATTAGTCAATTAAGACCTAATTATATGCATATTTTATTACTTTATCAGAAAACTATAAAAGAAAGAAATTATTATTTAAAAGAAATAAAAGAAAATGGAAAAGATGAAAATTTATTAGAAATATGGGATGAAAAATTAGCTGAATATGCGGAAAAAATTTTTAAATATAGAAATGAATTTATTGAAAAAATAAAAGAAAAAATAGAAAAAATTCATCAAGAAATTACTAATAAAAAAGAAGAAATAAAAATAGAATATATTTCTGAATGTGAGAAAAAAGAAAAATATTTAGAGATATTAAAACAAAGAAGAAAATTAGATATTATAAAAGGTTTTACAACAAAGGGTATACATAGAGATGATATTATGATATATATAAATGGAAAGCAAATTGATATATATGGCTCACAAGGTCAACAAAGAACAGCGATTCTTTCCTTAAAATTATCTGAATTATATGTTATTTATGATGAAATAGGGGAATATCCAATTTTATTATTAGATGATTTTATGTCAGAATTAGATAAATCAAGAAGAGAGAGTTTAATATCGCATATTCAAGAGACACAAGTTGTTATTACATGTACTGATAAATTAGCACTTGAAAATTTAAATTTTTTAGAATATAATGTACAAGAAGGAAAAATTGTAAGCATAGGAGGAAAACAAAATGGAAAAATATGAGCATAAGTATGGAGCAGAGCAAATCCAAGTATTAGAAGGGCTAGAGGCTGTAAGAAAAAGACCAGGTATGTATATAGGTAGTACATCTGTAAGAGGTTTACACCATATGGTGTACGAAATTGTAGATAATGGCGTTGATGAAGCTTTAGCAGGATATTGCACAGAAATTAATATAATAATTGAAAAAGGAAATATTATTACTGTTATAGATAATGGAAGAGGTATTCCTGTTGAAATACATCCAAAAACAAAAATATCTACAGCAGAAACAGTGTATACTGTTTTACATGCAGGTGGAAAATTTGGTGGAGATAGTGGATACAAAGTTTCAGGAGGATTGCATGGAGTAGGTGCTTCTGTTGTAAATGCGTTGTCAGAATGGGTAGAAGTTACTATTGAAAGAGATGGCGGCATTTTTGAAATGAAATTTGAAAAGGGAAAAACTGTAAAACCTCTTGAAAAAATAGGTGATTCTACAAAGACAGGTACCAAAGTTAGATTTTTAGCTGATAATACTATTTTTGAAAGTTTAGACTATGAGTATGAAGTATTAGAAAAGAGATTTAGAGAAATTGCATTTTTAACAAAAGGTTTAAAAATAACAATTGAAGATCAAAGGGAAGAAACTCCTAAAAAAGCAGAGTTTTGTTATGAGGGAGGATTAAATTCTTTTGTTGAATTTTTAAATAGGACAAAAGAAAAAATTTATCCAAACCCAATATATATTGAAAAACAAGGCGAAGTACCAGTTGAAATAGCAATTCAATATACAACAAGTTATACAGAAAATATTTATACTTTTGTAAATAACATAAATACAGTAGAAGGTGGAACACACTTAGAAGGCTTTAAAAGAGCATTAACAAAAGTATTTAATGATTATGCAAGAAATCACAATATTTTAAAAGAAAAAGATACAAACTTACAAGGTGAAGACATTAGAGAAGGAATTACAGCTGTAATTTCAGTTAAAGTGAAAGAACCTCAATTTGAAGGTCAAACAAAAACAAAATTAGGAAATAGTGAAGTAACAGGAATTGTCGCAAGTGTAGTAAATGAAGCTTTATCAGCATTTTTAGAAGAGAATCCACAAGTTGCAAAAGCTATATTGGAAAAATGTGTAAGTGCAGCAAGAGCAAGAGAGGCTGCTAGAAAAGCAAGAGAATTAGTAAGGAAAAAAAGCAGTTTAGAAACATCAACTTTACCTGGAAAACTAGCAGATTGTAGTAGTAAAGTGGCAGAAGAATGCGAAGTATATATAGTAGAAGGTGACTCAGCTGGAGGAAGTGCAAAACAAGGAAGAGATAGAAAATTTCAAGCAATTTTACCTTTATGGGGAAAAATGTTAAATGTAGAAAAATCAAGAGCAGATAAAATTTATGGAAATGATAAACTAAACCCAGTTATTGTAGCATTAGGAGCAGGTATAGGAAATGATTTCGATATTACAAAAATTAGATATGGAAAAGTCATTATCATGGCAGATGCTGATGTTGACGGTGCACACATAAGAACTTTATTATTAACATTTTTCTTTAGATATATGAGGCCACTTATAGAAAATGGAAATGTTTATCTAGCACAACCACCACTTTATAAATTGTACAAAAAAGGAATGGAAGATATTTATTGTTATACAGATGAAGATTTAGAGCAAACTTTAGCAAGACTTGAAAAAGAAGGTGTAGATAGGTCAACTCTAGGAATGCAAAGATATAAAGGTTTAGGTGAAATGAATCCAGAACAATTATGGGAGACAACAATGAATCCTGATTCAAGAATCTTAGTTAAAGTTACAATGGAAGATGCAATTAAAGCAGATGAAATTTTTTCTTTACTAATGGGTGATGAAGTAGAACCTAGAAGAGAATTTATAGAGCAAAATGCAAAATATGTAAAAAATCTAGATATATAAAAATTTAAGAGAGTATCTAAAAATTAGGTACTCTCTTAATCTATAAGGCTAATTATAATTTTTGCTAAGACTAATATATCTAATATTTAAACCTAATATACATTGCTATATAAATAAGCTCGATACCACATATATTAATCATTCGCTCGACTATTAATACACCAAAAGTAACTATATTCATCCAAACGAGGGACTAATAATAACCACTAAAATTTTAGATATAAAAATAATCTTAGCTCGAATTTATTACCTATAATGTAACCATATATGAAAAAATAAAGATACAGCTTGCATACAAATAATAAATTCTTCTCGCCGACATATTATCATATAAGTATACACAATAATATATCTTTGTCCGAATGATAATAAACAAAAGATTGTCTATTACCACTCTTGGCTCAACTATAATTAACTTTATATTTTTATTATAAACAAAAAATAAAAAAATATACAAAAAAAATAAAATTAACGAAAATCCAAAATAAGCCATTTTTATTTTTTAGTAATATAATTTCATACTTAAAAATATTTGGCAAATTTTTTTAAAAAGACAAAATCTAATAGCTTAAACCATTGATATTTGTGAGAAAAAAAGCCAAATGTCGAATTTTGTCAAAATGTTTTTCTTGACAAAAGCTGAAAAATATAGTATAAGATAGAAAAAACAGGAGGTGCATAAATGAAGCAAAAATCAATTCAAGAATGGATACCCATT
>CANRBU010000032.1 GCA_947628925.1 uncultured Clostridia bacterium
CAAACTAATATAAATGAATTAGAAGTAATGCGTGAAGAAGAACTTAGAACTGAATTGGCAAATTGGAAGGAAAATTATGCAGAAGCTGAAGAACAATATCAACAAAAGGCTGAGACTTTAGAAGAATATAATGAAAAAGAAACTTCTGATATCGAAACAGCAGAACTTGTAAAAGAAGAGTTAGAGCAAGTAAATTTACTTCTAGGTAAAACAGATGTACAAGGACCAGGTATAGAAATTACTTTAAATGAAAGTGATGATGCAGAAGCACCAATAACATCAGACAATTTAAATATGATTGTAAATAGTTTAAAAGAAGCTGGAGCAGAAGCTATTTGTATAAATAATGAAAGAATTATAAATATGTCAGACATTGTATTAGTAGCTAATTCTATAATTAGAGTTAATCAACAAAGAATTTTTGCACCATATGTTATTAAAGCTATTGGAAATCAAACTTATTTAGAAAGTGCATTACTTGGAAATGGTGGAGAAGCTGATAAATTAAATAAATTAGGGCATGTTGTTGACATTATAAGAAATAACAATGTAAAAATTCCTAGCTACAATAAAGAAATGGCAACAAAATATATAGAATAAAGGAAGGAAAGTGATATAAATGGTTTTTATAGCAATTATAGTAGGATGTTTATTAGGAGCAATAATAGGAATGAATGCTCCAACAATTTCTTATACATATTCAAGTTATTTAGCGATTGCTATTATTGCAGCACTAGATTCTGTTTTTGGTGGAATTGCGTCAGTTATAAATAAAAAATTTGATATAAAAATTTTTATATCAGGATTTTTTGGAAATGCTGTTTTAGCTATTTTATTAACTATACTAGGCGAAAAATTAAATGTAGATATTTATTTGGCTGCAATTGTTGTGTTTGTGTGGAGAATGTTTATGAATTTAGGAACAATCAGAAGATATTATGTGGAAAAGTGGACAGATAAATTAAAAAAAGCACATGAAAATAAAACAAAAGTTGAGCAAGAACCAGAGCAAAATACCGAAAAAAAGCAGGTGTAATGCAAAATACACGTGCATATAATGTAAGGAAGGATTGCTGGTTGGTGATTCTTCTTTTTTATGTGAGAATTATTTTACATTAATAATGAGACTTGAATGTCTTGTGGCAAAAGAGTTACAAAAAAATATTACAGACACATTACAAAAATATTACAAAAATATAACAAATGCTATTGACTTTTTAAAAAAAATGTAATATAAATACTCTATAAATTAAATACAAAATATTGGAGGAATTAACTTGGCTATCGGTGATATTATAGTGGGCGTAGACATTGGCACGACTAAAGTTGCAACAGTTGTAGGGGAAGTTAATAACTTTGGTCAAATTGAAATCATCAGTAATACATCATATAAATGTAGTGGGCTTCAAAAAGGAAAAATAATCAACGAAGATGAAATCATGCTTAGTCTATCCAAAACAATTAAAGATGCTGAAGAAGAAACAAATTTAGAAATAAATTCTGCTTATGTGACCATACCGGGTAAATATGTTACAATTGTTCAAAACAGTGTAACAAAGGATGTTAAAGATAAATATTCAGGTATATCAGTTAGAGATGTACAAAATGCTATTATGCAAGTTAAAGACATAGAAATTCCAGATGGTAAAACTTTAATAGACATTGTACCAGATAAAATAACATTAGAAAATGGTACAGTTGTAGCAGATCCAGTGGGCAATTTAAGTAGTAGTTTTACTATTGATGCTCAAGTCATATTAGCAGAAAAAGAATATATTAGGCAATTAACGACAATTTTCAAAAAGGCAGGACTTGAAATTGATGGTATTGTGCCAACAACATTGGCAGAAAGAAATCTTATTCTTGATAAAAATGAAATGAATGATAATGTTATGCTACTAGATATAGGAGCTGGAAATACAGATATAGGTGTATTTGAGGGAAGTGCCTTTATATATACAGATTCTATACCAGTTGGTGGAGATAATATTACAAGTGATATTGCTTTAGTTCTAAATATAAGTGAAGAAGAAGCAGATAAATTAAAAAGGCAATATGGACTTGCTTTAAAATCACTAATTGATAATGATAATGATATTATTCTTAATACTTGCAAAGATAATAATAAAAATCGAATAATTAAAAGTTCAGAATTAATTGAAATTATTGAAGCAAGAATAGAAGAGATTTTCTCAATTGTAAATAAAAAGATAACAAACCAAGGAATTAAGGCAAAAATTAATAATGTTATTTTAACAGGACAAGGAATTATCAATATTAATAAAAGTGATGTAGCAGGGAAAATCACACTTAATATACCAGTTAAAATTTCAACAGGTAGATTAATTAGTACGATTAGACCAACATATAGAACAAGTTATTCACTAGTAAGATATATAGCAGGAAGACCATTTGCAAAAACTGTAACAAGTAATGTAAATACAAAATCAAACGAAAATGTATTTAAAAACATTATCGAAAAAATCAAAGAATTTTTTTACTCATGATAAAGTGGAAGATACCACCAATAAAAATAAAAGTTTTTAATTTTAAAGTATAATAAAGGGAGGAAAAGCAAAATGATGGAATATGAGGATAACAATAACATAACAATGATGGATGGGACTGCAACCATAAAAGTAATAGGAGTAGGGGGAGCTGGAAACAATGCCGTTAACAGAATGATTGAATCAGGAATTAAAGGTGTAGACTTCATTGCAGTAAATACAGATAAACAAGCTTTGCAAGAGTCAAAAGCAGCAACAAAAATTCAAATAGGGGAAAAGATTACAAGAGGATTAGGTGCTGGAGCAAACCCAGATATTGGTGCACAATCAGCAGAAGAAAGCAAATCAGAAGTTGCAGAAGTTCTAAGAGGAGCTGATATGGTATTTGTTACTGCTGGAATGGGCGGTGGAACAGGTACAGGTGCTGCTCCAATAGTTGCATCAACAGCAAAAGAAATGGGAATTTTAACAATAGGTGTTGTTACAAAACCATTTACATTTGAAGGTAAAAAAAGATTATCACAAGCAGAAAGAGGAATTGAAAGTTTAAAAGGAAAAGTAGATACACTAGTTGTTATTCCAAATGATAAACTTTTACAAATAGTAGATAGAAAAACATCAATGATTGAAGCTTTTAGACAAGCAGATGATGTTTTAAGACAAGGTGTACAAGGTATTTCAGACTTAATTGCTGTACCAGGATTGGTAAATTTGGATTTTGCTGATGTAAAGACTATTATGCTAAACCAAGGAATGGCACATATGGGAGTTGGTGTAGCAGGTGGAGAAAATAGAGCAGAAGATGCAGCAAAAGAAGCAATCCAAAGTCCATTACTAGAAACATCAATAGAAGGGGCAAAAGGTGTAATTATAAATATTACTGGTGGTGAAGATTTAGGATTACATGAAGTTAATACAGCGGCAGAACTTGTACAACGCAGTGTAGACCCAGAAGCAAATATAATCTTTGGTACTGTAACAGATACTTCTATGGAAGATCAAATTAAGATTACAGTTATAGCAACAGGTTTTGAAAAAAACGAAGAAATACCTAATATTGGAATGGAAACTACAGTTGTTCCAAAAACTTGGGAAAAGAAAATAAACTCAATTCCATCAACATCAGATTCTAATTCATCACAAAATGATTTAGATATACCAGCTTTTCTAAGAAAAAATAAAAATAAAAACATTTAGAAAATTGTTTATATACAGAACCGTTTTTAACAAACGGTTCTTTTTGTCGATTATTTCTTTTTTTCTACAATAAGAAAAGACAACATTTTCAATATGCTTGTGCTAAAATAAAATCAGATGGAAAGGAATGATTGTAATTATGACAATTTATATTGATGTTGTCATTGCGGAAAATCTAATAATGAACAGTATTATCATTTATGCAACTGCAATTATTCTAAAGATAAAAATCAAGCACTTAAGAATTTTTTTGTCTAGTATTATACGGAGCAATTTATTCAGTTATGAGTTACATATCAAATTTAGAAATTTATTCAAATTTATTTTTAAAAATTATCCTATCAATTATCATGGTATATATTGCATATAAACCAAAAAATATAAAGGTTTTGGCTAAAGAAACTCTTATCTTTTATTTAACTTCTTTTTTATTTGGTGGAGTGGCATTTGCCATGATATATGTTGTAAAACCACAAAATATTCTTATGAAAAATGGCTTATTTTTAGGAACTTATCCACTAAAAACAGTATTTTTCGGAGCAATATTTGCATCAATTATTTTAATAACAGCTTTTAAAATAGTAAAAAACAAGATTTCAAAAAAAGATATGTATTGTACTATAAAAATATATTTTAATAATAAAGTTGCAACAACCACTGCAATGGTCGATACAGGAAATATGCTGAAAGAACCCATAACAGGTAATTCGGTTATTGTTGTGGAAGCCGATCTTTTAGAAGAAATATTACCTGTAGAAATCTTGCAAAATATAGAAAATATAATGAGAGGTGAGATATATAATGTTTCAGAAGAAATAAAAACTACATATTTGTCAAAATTAAAGCTAATTCCATATTCGTCACTTGGAAAACAAAATGGAATGTTGTTAGGTATTAAAGTAGATAAAGTTGAAATTATAAAACAAGAAGAGAGCGTGGAAAGAGATGATATTATTGTTGGTATTTATACAAATACTTTAACTAAAAAAAGAGAATATGGGGCTTTGGTTGGAATCGACATTTTATCTTAGAAAGGGTGATTTTAAATGAAAATTTTGGACTTGATTAAAAATAGTATAAACAATCTAGGGACAATATGTGCAAAATACATTAATGAAAATAATGAAATAGATTATTTACCAATATTTTATATAGCAGGAAGTCAAACACTTCCGCCACCTCTTTCACCAGAGGAAGAAGAAGTATATATTAAGCAATTACTAGAAGAAGATAATATATTAGCAAAACAAACATTAGTTGAAAGAAATTTAAGGTTAGTTGTATATATTGCAAAAAAATTTGAAAACACAGGAATAGGAATTGAGGATTTAATTTCAATAGGAACAATTGGATTAATGAAAGGTGTAAATACTTTTAAAGCAGACAAAAATATCAAATTAGCTACATATGCTTCTAGGTGTATTGAAAATGAAATACTAATGTTTTTGAGAAAAAACAATAAAATAAAAGGAGAAATTTCTATTGATGAACCATTAAATAAAGATGGAGATGGAAATGAATTATTGTTGTCTGATATATTAGGAACAGATCCAGATATTACTTCAAGAAATATAGAAGATGAAGTAGATAAAACATTACTTAGAGCATCAATTTTAAAATTGAATGAAAGAGAAAAAGATATAATGGAAATGCGTTTTGGGTTTAAAACAGGGAAAGAGAAAACACAAAAAGAAGTTGCAGATGAACTTGGAATCTCACAAAGCTATATTTCTAGATTAGAAAAAAAGATTATAAATAAAATGAAAAAAGATATAACAAGTAAAATAGGATAAAAATTAAAATTTTTGTTGACAATAAATAGCAAAAAATATATAATAAAGTAAAAATATGGGGAGAAATGTACTAATGAAATCAAAATTAAAAAAAATAGTAATAATAAGCATATTGCTTTTAGTGATAAGCTGTTGCACTATAAGTGTTAAAGCAGATGTAGGAAGTTTTGAATCTTATGATAGTGGCGGAAGTTCTTGGAGTGGAAGCGATTCTTGGAGTAGTAGCGGTTCATGGAGCAGTAGTGGAGGTAGCAGTTTTCCAGGAATATTAATTTTTGGAGGTCCATATAAATTTATAAGTATTATCGTATATGTACTAATAATTTATGCTATATATCAAATGGTAAAACATAAACGAAAATTTAATGTACCACCAATTAATCAACAAACAATAGATTATAACCAAAGAGAACAAGAAACACTTTCAAAAATAGTGCAAATAGATCCATTATTTAATAAAGAAGAATTTATTGCATCAGCAAAAACATTGTTTGTAAGATTACAGCAAGCTTGGACAGATAGAGACTGGTCAGTTATGAGAGTTTTTGAAACAAATGAATTATTTGAGCAACATAAAAATCAACTACAAGGGTATATAAATAATAACCAGATAAATGTAATGGATAGAATTTGCGTTAATTATGCACAATTGTTTGAATTTAGACAAGAAGGAGATAAAGATATTTTAGTTGTTCGTTTAAATTCAAGAATGTCAGATTATATAATTGATGCAACTTCAAAAAAAGTACTAAGAGGTAACAAAGATATAGAATATGTAAATACATATAGATTAACATTTGTTAGAAAAAAAGGTTTACAAACGAAAGAAGGAACTAGTAAAATAAATATAACAAATTGTCCAAACTGTGGTGCACCAACGCAAATTACATCAGCAGGTGAGTGCGAATATTGCGGAAGTGTTATCACAACAGGAGAATACAATTGGGTACTTTCAAATCTAGAAAGAGAAAGAAAATAAGGAGGAATAAATTATGGGACTAATTAAAGCAGGAGTAGGTGCTATAGGAAGCACATTAAAAGATCAATGGAAAGAGGCAATAAGATGCGAAGACATGACAAATGACATATTAATGGTTAAAAAAACAACACCAACAGGAGTTATTACAAATAAAAGTACAATTATTGTAGGACCAGGTCAATGCGCAATTATTTATGATAATGGTAAAGTGCTTGATGCAACAGCAGAAGAAGGAGTGTTTGAATTTGATTCATCATCATCTCCATCATTTTTCGCAGGTGATTTTGGAAAAACTTTTAAAGAAATGTGGCAAAGATTTACTTATAATGGAGCAACAAGTAAGCAACAAGCAGTATTTTTCTTTAATATAAAAGAAATTATAGACAATAAATTTGGTACAGCATTACCAATTCCTTTTCAAGATTGGTCACATCCAATTCCAAATCAAATGACAAAGACAATTACACCTTTAAGAGTACAAATAAAATGCTTTGGAAAATATACTTTTAAAATTATAAATCCAGCAGTATTTATGGCAGAATTAGCAGGAACAGCAGATGTATATAAAAAAGAAGATGTAGTTGAACAAGTAAGAACAGAAGTAATGGCAGCATTCCAAAATGTTGTAAATGAATTAGGAACTGAAAAACACAAAGTACCAGTATTAGAAATGCCAAGTCAAACAGATGAAATCAAACAAATGATGGATGAAGATGTGTTTGATGAAGCAATAAGAAAAAGAGGATTGCAAATTATTGGGTTTGCAGTAGAATCTGTTACATTAGATGATGAATCAAAAACAAAGATTGATAATTATGAGCTAAGTTCAAATGCATATATGCAACAAGGAAAACTTGTTGGAGCATATGCAGAAGCAGTTCAAGGTGCTGCAACTAACAGTAATGGAGCAATGAATGGCTTTATGGGTATTGGAATGATGAATATGTCAAGCAATGGCATGGTGGGTGGAGCAGCAACAGGTCCATGGCAAAATACCCGGAAATAGTACAATTGATTTAAGCGAAGATAAAGATGGCGAAGAATGGAAATGCGAATGTGGTAGTACAAACACTGGGAAATTCTGCGGTAATTGTGGAAAACCAAAAGCAACTAAAAAACAATGTCCAAAATGTAAAGCTATGAATGAACCAACAGACAAATTCTGCAGTCAATGTGGAACAAGTTTAGAATAAAAATAAAATAGAAAAGCATAAAAAAACCAAATTTGGAAATAATAAGTTTACAAGCTTATTTCCAAAGGAGGTTTTTCTTTTGATACACAAAGTAGAAATCTGTGGGGTAAACACATCAAAATTACCAGTATTATCAAAAGAAGAAAAGGAAGAACTATTTGTAAAAATAAAAGCGGGAGATGAAGAAGCAAGACAAGAATTTATATATGGCAATTTACGTTTAGTGTTAAGTGTAATTCAAAGGTTTTATGGGAGAGGAGAATCAGCAGATGACTTGTTCCAAGTAGGTTGTGTAGGTCTAATAAAAGCAATTGATAATTTTGATTTATCTCAAAATGTACAGTTTTCAACATATGCTGTTCCAATGATAATAGGTGAAATAAAAAGATATTTACGTGATAATAATAGTATACGAGTTAGTAGATCTGTCAGGGATTTGGCATATAAGGTAATACAATATAAAGAAAGATATATTAAAGAAAATAATAAAGAACCAACATTAGATGAGATTGCAAAAGAACTACAAGTAGGAACAGAAGATATTGCTTTTAGTTTAGATGCAATACAAGACCCAATATCTTTGCAAGAACCAGTATATAATGATGGTTCTGAAAGTATATATATTATGGATCAAGTAAAAGATAGCAAAAATACAGATGAATTATGGGCAGAAAAAATGACTATTATGCAAGCTATGAAAAAATTAAATGAAAAAGAAAAGACAATTATTGAAAAACGTTTTTTTGATGGAAGAACACAAATGGAAGTTGCAGAAGAAATTCGGAATATCACAAGCACAAGTTTCTAGGTTAGAAAAAAATGCAATAGGCAGAATAAAGCGACTATATAAATAAAAAATATAGTCGTTTTTTATTGCTAAAAAAGAAATGATATGTTAAAATAAAAGCTAATAATATACTTACTTATTAAATATATATAGTATAAAGGAGGAAAATAAAATGCAATATGAAATTTTAGGAAAAACAGTACCAACAGTTGAGGTAACACTAAACAGAGGAGAAGGAATGTTTACTCAAAGTGGAGGAATGGCATGGCAAACAGAAGGTGTTCAAATGTCAACAAATGCACGTGGTGGTGTAATGAAAAGCTTAGGAAGGATGTTTACAGGAGAATCTATATTTATGAGTTCTTATAATTCAGAAGTAGATGGAGCTAAAGTTGCATTCGCAGCAACAGTACCAGGAGACATTTTGCCATTGAATATGTCAGAAATACCAGGAGGAATGATATTACAAAAAGGAGCATTTCTATGTGCACAAGAGGGTATTGAATTAAATGTAGAATTCACAAAAAGATTTTCAGCAGGTTTAGTTGGAGGAGAAGGATTTATTTTACAAAAAGCAACAGGTAATGGAATGTTATTTCTAGAAGTTGATGGAGATCCTGTAATTAAAGAACTAGCTCCAGGAGAAGTTCTTAAAGTAGATACAGGAAATGTAGTTGCATTTGAACCAACTGTAAAATATGAAATAGAAACAGTAAAAGGCTTTAAAAATATATTTTTAGGAGGAGAAGGATTATTCTTAACAAGATTAACAGGGCCAGGTAAAATTATTATTCAATCTCAAAACTTCTCAGATTTTGCTGGAAGAATAGCAGCACTTATTCCACCTAGAAACTAAAAAATAGTGATAGTCATTGAAATTTTTCAGTGACTATTTTTTTGCAACAAATGAAATTTAAATGCATATAATATAAGAAGAAAAAATGTGGAAGGTGGTTTTATGGGAGACAAGGGGTTAGATTTTAAGCATAAAGAAGTAATAAATATAAAAGATGGAAAAAGGCTCCGGACTTGTTCAAGATGTATGTGCAGATTTAGGAACAGGTAAAATTACGTCTATAATTGTGCCAGGAAACAATAAATTAATTAATCTTTTTACCCAAAATAATGATATTGAAATTCCATGGCAAAACATAAAATGCATAGGTGATGATTTAATATTAGTAGAAATATAGCTTATAATGGAAGAAATTACCTACATAAAAAGTATTGACACTGTCAAAAAAAATGCTATCATAAAAAAGATGTCAAGTGTATATAAAAACATAACATAAAAACTTAAATTTTTTGAAAAAATCTATTGACAAAAAGTTTAAAGGGTGTTATGATAAAAAAGTACCTAGCAACTGACAAAAATAAAATAAAAAAACGTAAGAATTAGTAATAATTTTCCAACGTGATGAATAGAATAAAACAGCAAATTACTAGTTTTTTATTTTGCACTAAAATGGTAGCAAAAAAATTTAAAAAAAATTGTCAAAAGGTGTTGACAAAATAAAAAAGGTATAGTATAATACAAGACGTTCCGCAACAAAGTGGAAAAAAGTACATTGAAAAATAAACAATAAAATCCTTTAGAGAATAAACCGAAGCGGTGCATTTCAGAAATGAAAAAGTACCGAAAAGTAAATTTATTTTTTAAAAATTTTTTATCCAAAAAAATAAGAAGTTAAAAGAGCTTGAAAAAAACTTTCAAATAAAAAAAGTCGTTATAGAAATATAATGAGAAATAGAAATAACAAGAGAGTTTGATCCTGGCTCAGGATAAACGCTGGCGGCGCACATAAGACATGCAAGTCGAACGAACAGAAGCGATAGTTTACTATAGTGGAAGTTAGTGGCGGACTGGTGAGTAACACGTAAGTAACCTGCCTATCAGAGGGGAACAACAGTTAGAAATGAC